>NZ_JBEXDG010000007.1:0-224459 GCF_040605635.1 Dactylosporangium sp. NPDC005555 | reverse complement strand
GGGCCTTGCGGCGGTGGGCTGTCGGACGTCGCGTTGTTGAAGGCCGGGCTTTGCGGTGGTGAGTCGTTGATCGCTGCGCCGGGAGCGGCGGGCCTTGCGGCGGTGGGCTGTCGGACGTCGCGTTGTTGAAGGCCGGGCTTTGCGGTGGTGAGTCGTTGATCGCTGCGCCGGGAGCGGCGGGCCTGCAGCGGCGAGCCGGTGGAGGCATCGTCGGGCGGCCAGAGTGTTGTCGAGGGTCGCGTCGTGGAGTGGAGGGGCGTTGAGCGCCGGGTTGCCGGGTGTCGCGTCGTTGAACGTTGCCTCGCCGGACTGTGCTGAGGCGTTCTTTGCCGGTCGGATGGTGCGGTGCGGGGTGTTGCATCACGCTGCGTCGCTCGGTGAGCTGCGGGACGTGCTCACGTCGGCCGAGTGGCCGGAGGGGCCGGTGCACCTGGACCTGATCGGGCATTCGACGCGGGGGCATCGGTTGTTGCGGCTCGGGCGTACGCCGATCGACATGCTCGACCGTGGGGTCGCGCGGTTCTTCGCCGGGCTTGCCGCGGAGGGGGTGCTGGACCGCCACAACGTGGTGGCGGTCCGGCTCCTCGGTTGTCAGACCGCGGTGACGGATCCGGGTCGCCGCACGCTGCGGATGTTGTCGCGGGCGCTGGGGGTCGCCACGTACGGCACCCTCGTTCCCCTCTTGAAGAGCCACTCCGACGCGGCGGGGTTGTCACCCCGGTTCGGGCACGTGCTCGCCTCGGGCTGGACGTCCACCGAGGAGCAGTGGCGGGCAGGGCGGGAGCGGTCAGACGGCGGCGGCCAGGGCCAGGGCGAATCTGCCCTCGCGGTCGGTCCACCAGTGGCGCAGGGCGAAGCCGGCCGATGAGAGCTCCGCGGTCAGGCCGTCCCGGTGGAACTTGGCGGAGACCTCGGTGCGCAGTTCCTCGCCGTCGGTGAAGTCGACCGTCAGGTCCAGGGCGGCGATGTGGACGCGTTGGGCGCCGGTGGCGCGCAGGCGCATCTCGATCCATTCGTTGGCCGGGTCCCAGAGGGCGACGTGGGAGAAGGCGGTGACGTCGAAGTCGGCGTCGAGGGTGCGGTTGAGGACGTGCAGGACGTTGCGGTTGAACTCGGCGGTGACGCCGGCGGTGTCGTCGTACGCGGGGACGAGGACGGAAGGGGACTTCACGAGGTCGGCGCCGAGGAGGAACCATTCGCCGGGGGAGAGGCGGGCGCGCAGCGCGGCGAGGAAGGGGGCGCGTTCGGCGGGGGTGAAGTTGCCGATCGTGCCGCCGAGGAAGGCGACCAGCCGGTCGCCGTTGTCGGGCAGGGCCTCCAGGTGGTTGACGAAGTCGGCGACGATGCCGCGGACGTGCAGGTCCGGGTACTCGTCGCGGAGGGTGGCCACGGCGTCGTGGAGGGCGGACGCGGAGACGTCGAGCGGGGCGAACGAGCCGAGCGTCCCGGCGTCGCGGAGCGCGGACAGCAGCAGGCGGGTCTTCTCCGAGGAGCCGGAGCCGAGCTCGACCAGGGTCTTCGCGCCGGTGACACGGGCGATCTGCGCGGCGCGGTCGGTGAGGATCTCGCGTTCGGCGCGGGTCGGGTAGTACTCGGGCAGGCGGGTGATCTCCTCGAACAGTTCGCTGCCGCGGGCGTCGTAGAAGTACTTCGGCGGGAGGGTCTTCGGGGTGGCGGTGAGTCCCGCCCGGGCGTCGGCGCGCAGGGCGGCGGTGAGGTCGGTGTCGAGCAGGTACACGTCGAGGTCGGGATCCTGCAGGGTCACGAGAAAACACCTTCCGATATGTGCACCGCGGACGGGTCCGCGACGAGCAGCGAATGGTCGGGGACGGACCGCCAGCCCGGGTCGTCGTCGAGCGGCTCGGACGCGACCAGGGCGGCGCCGGCGGCGGCGGACACGGACAGCGCATGGCCGTACGTGGTGGCGGCGATCGACCGGCCGTCGGTGAGCAGCAGGTTGAGCCGCGACCCGGGCGCCGCCGAGGCGACCGACGAGACGACCGAGGACAGCGCGGAGGCCGCGGATCCGCCGGTACGAAGGTGCGCCCGCACCAGCGCCCACAGCAGCGCGCTGTCCGTCGGCGCGTCCAGGGTGATCAGGTCGCGGACCGGCAACCGGGACGCGAGGGCGGTGACCGTATCGGGCCAGCCGGCGATCTTCCCGTTGTGGCTGAACAGCCAGGACCCGTCGGAGAACGGCGCGGCCGCCGACTCGGTGACCGGCATCCCGACCGTCGCGGAGCGCACGGCGGCCAGGACCGCGCCCGACGACACGGCGCCCGCCAGCGAGGGCAGCGCCGGGTCGGTCCACAGTGGACGGGCCGACCGGTACACCACCGGGCCGGGGAACCAGCCGAGCCCGAAGCCGTCCGCGTTGATGGTGCCGCCACCCCGCATGTCGCGCGGCGCCCACGACTGGTGGGACAGGCCGTGCGGCGCGTCGAACAGCAGGCGCGACAGCGGGACCGGCGGGCCGACGTACGCCAGGTGACGGCACACTACGCGGACTCCGGGAACGAGCGGGCGGTGCGGAAGCCGCTGAAGATCTGGCGGCGGATCGGGTGGTCCCAGTTGCGGAACGTGCCCCGGCACGCGGCCCGGTCGGTGCCGAACGAGCCGCCGCGCAGCATCCTGTAGTCGCCGCCGAAGAACACCTCGGAGTACTCGCGGTACGGGAACGCGCTGAAACCCGGGTAGGGCAGGAAGCCGCTGTCGACCCACTCCCACACGTCGCCGATGAGCTGGTGGACGCCGAGCGGCGACGCACCGTCCGGATAGGCGCCGACGGGTGCCGGCGCGAGGTGCCGCTGCCCCAGGTTGGCGTGGCGTGACGTCGGATCCTCGTCGCCCCAGGGGTACCGGCGGGAACGGCCCGACGCGGGATCGTGCCGCGCCGCCTTCTCCCACTCCGCCTCCGTCGGCAGCCGGCGCCCGGCCCATGCGGCGTACGCCTGCGCCTCGTGGAAGCAGACGTGCACGACCGGAGCGTCCGGCACGATCGGCGCGGTCCGGCCGAAGGTGGTGGCGGTGAAGCCGTCACCGTCGCGGGTCCAGTGCAGCGGCGCCGACAGCCCGGCCGTGACGCGGTGCTGCCGGCCCGCCGGCGTCCACCAGCGCTCGTCGTCGTAGCCGCCCGCGCGGATGAACTCGGCGTACTGCGCGTTCGTGACGGGCGCGGCGTCGATCCAGTACGCGGGGAGCTCGACGCGGTGCGTGGGCCGCTCGTTGTCGAGGGCCCACGGCTCGGTCGACGTGCCCATGTCGAACCCAC
Source organism: Dactylosporangium sp. NPDC005555 (assembly GCF_040605635.1). Lineage (NCBI taxonomy): Bacteria > Bacillati > Actinomycetota > Actinomycetes > Micromonosporales > Micromonosporaceae > Dactylosporangium > Dactylosporangium sp. NPDC005555. The sequence continues at coordinate 221,188 of NZ_JBEXDG010000007.1, read as the reverse complement.
CGGCGGGGACGAGCACCTCACCGCCGACCGCGACCCGCGCGGCGGGCGGCGGGTCGGCGGACAGCACCGGCGGCCCGGCCCGCAGCTGATGGGTGGCCAGCATCGTCTCGTCGTGCTGCTGCTCGTGCTGCACGATCATCCCGAACGCGAAGCCGTCCTGGACGAGCCGCCGGGCACCCGCGGGCGACGCGTCCGGCGCGGCGGCCACCGAGGACGACGGCAGCCGGTCGAGGACGTCGAGCACCTTGTCGCGCACGGTCGCCACGTACGAGCGGGCCTCGGCGGGACCGAGCAGCGGCAGCTGCGGCCGGTCCGCCCGGGGGTGCTTGAACGCGTCGTAGAGGTGGTCGATGTCCTGCCGGACGGGTTCGCGGCCGCCGACGTCACGGACCAGCCACAGCTCCTCCTGGTTGCCGATGTGCGCCAGGTCCCAGACCAGCGGCGACATCAGCGGCGAGTGCTGCCGCACCAGGTCGGTCTCGTCGACGGCGTCGGTGAGGACCTCCGAACGGCGGCGGGTCCGCTCCAGCTCCGCGGCCACCTGCTCTCTAAGACCCATTTCGGGTGCTCCCTTCGATGACGTCCCGCAGGAGTGCGGCGGGCAGGTCGAGCCGCGACAGCGCCAGGTCCCGGACCTCGGTCGCGGCCCGGGCGAGCGCCGGGTCGGTCATGCCGAGGCGGGCCGCGAGGGCCCACTGGCCGGCGACGGGCTCGCACAGCTCCCGCACCCGGTCGATGGTCGGCTCGTCGGCGAGCAGCGCGGTGAGGATCGCCGCCGGCGCGAACCAGTCGGGGCCCGCGACGGTGTCGAGGTAGCGCACCTCGAGGTAGCCGCGGGGCCGTACCGGCGGAAACAGGGTGCTCAGGTGATAGTCGAGGTCGGCGTAGGTCGGCGGGCCGTCCACGGCACCCGCGACCCAGTCCGCGAACGTGACCCCGGCCGGCACGGTCCACGGCCCGTCCGGGCGGCGGATGCAGAGCAGCTGCGCGTCGAGGGCGTACCGGGCCCACCGCGAGGCGGGGTCGGGGCCGGGCGGCACCTGCCGGGTCCGGGACGGGTCCATCGCCAGCCAGGTGCGCATCCGCGCGGACGCCCATCCGGTGTCGTGCCCCGCGTGCCGCCGCGAGTTGGCGAACAGGGCGATCAGCGGCGGCCCCAGGTCGTGCACCGCGGCCCAGCGCGACGGCGGGCCCGCATCCAGGCAGACCTGCAGGCCGGCGGTGCTGCACATCATGGTCCGGCCGGCGTCGTTGCGCCGGGCGAAGGCGGCCGCCATCGCGTCGTACCGGGGAGTGGAGAGCATCCGCCGCGGTGGGCGGTGCGGGTCGATGCCGGTGCCGCCGAGCTCGAGCCCGACGTGGGCGAGTCGCCCGGTGAGCTCCGCCAGGTCCGCGCCGACGGCCTCGTGGAGGTCCGTCAGGGACCGTTGCGGGAGGGTGGAAAGCTCCACCTGGCCACCCGGCTCGAGGGTGACGGCCGACCCTCGCCGCAGCGGCAGATGTGCCGAGCCGGCGCGCAGGGTGGGTGGTGCGTGGTCGCCGAGCGCTTGACACAGCCGATCGTGATCGACATAGGTCGCTGGATTCGCGCTGGCATGGACGGTGTATTCGAGCTCGACGCCGACCGTCTCCGGTGGTCCGGTTTTGAAGCAGATCGATGCAATGTAGCCCTCGGCCTGCTCAATCGCACAGATCACCGCATCGGGGTCGGCGGCCGTGCGGTCGATACGCAAGGTCGCCATGCGAGCCGACGCTACCCGAGGATCCGGCCGTCGGCGAATGTTCACGTTGAACAAACAGTTACCGATCCATTACGAACGCCCGTTCGAACTGGGCGTACACCTGGTGGGTCACGGACCTTCGAAATACCCGCACGAGTGAACGTCCACACCTGCGATCTCGGTGCGGCGTCAGCTCAGCGCAGCAGCCGGTACAGGCTGAGCGCCTCCCGCACGACGGGCTGGAACACCCGGAAGCGGGACATCCCGACGAGCCGGTCGATCAGCGGCGTGGACCGCTCGACCAGCAGCCGCGTCTTCGTCTGACCGGGTGAGGTGTCGTGCACCCAGTACAGCGTGATCCCCATCTGCGCGAGCCACAGCAGCTCCGGCAGCTCCGCCCGCAGCTCCGGGTCGATCTTCGTGGTGGCGCCGTCGACCACGGACCGGAACATCCGCACCGACCGCTCCCGGGTCGGCGCGGAGTCGGCGCTGAACGGGCTCACCGGCGAGCCCGGCTCGGCGGCCGTCTTGAAGAACGACCCGGCGAACCCGTGATAGGGGGCCATCGCCTCCACGCCGGTGAGCAGCGCGGCGCGCAGCCGGTCGACGAACGGCCCCGGTGTCGCGAGCGCGTGCCGGCACGCCTCGTCGTGGGCGTCCTGCACCGTGGTGTAGAACGCCTGGACCAGGTGGTTCTTCGACGGGAAGTAGTAGTAGGCGTTGCCGACCGACACGCCGGCGGCCGCGGCGATCGCGCGCATCGTGGTCTTGTCGTAGCCCTGCTCACCGAAGAGCCTGACCGCCGTGTCCACGATCAGCCGCCGGGTCTGCTCACCCTTCGCGGTGGACTCGCCGGGCTCAGAGGTCGCAGGTGCCGCCACAGTCCGAACCATATCCCCGTCCGCCGCCGACCCCGCGCACCGCCGCCGCGGCCTGCACCATCCGCCGCGCCACGGGGCGCAGGTCCGGGCGGGACAGGCGCGCCGCCAGCCCCCGATAGCCGTCCAGCGCCCACAGGCAGATGATCCACGCGCCGTCGCCGGTGTAGACGCCGCCGTCGTCGGCGACCACCGTGATGTCGGCGAGGGTCTCGGCCGGATCGAGCGCCGGATACCGGCGGCGCGCCTCGTCTGAACCCGCCGGCACGAACTCCAGCGGCACCAGCTGCGCCCGCGACGCGAGCCACGCCCGTGCCGTCCGGCACAGCCCGCAGCCCGCGTCGTAGAGCACGGTGAGTCTCGTGATCACTGCGGCGGTTCGGGTTTCGGGGGCGTTTGGGTGTACCCCTGTGGCGCGGCCGGCCGCGGCGGCATCGGGTAGGGCGGCATCGGATAGCCGGCCGGGATCATCCGGTTCGGCGGCACCGGCGGCGGCAGCTGCTCCAGGGCCCGCCGCCGGCGGAACCGGCTCAGGATGAACAGGTTGAAGAAGTGCAGCCCGCCGAGGACGAGCAGCACCAGGCCGAGCTTCAGCGCCAGCGCCTCCAGTGCCGTGCTGCCGTCGGGCAGCGCCTGCCCGATCTTCAGCGCCACCGCGACGTAGCCGAGGTTGAGCAGGTAGAAGCCGACGACCAGCAGGTGGTTGACGGACCTGGCCAGGCGCTCGTCGGCGAACGCGTCGTCGAGGAACACCTGGCCGTTCTTGAGCAGCGTCCGCGCCACCCAGACGGTGAGGACGATGCTCACCGCCAGGTAGATCAGGTACGTGCCGAACTTGATGTCCATGACCCGGCCCTTCTTGAACGTGTTCAACTACGCTCACGGTAGACCCGTTCTTGAACGCGTTCAATTGTGTGCCCGCTCTCACGTGTAGAGGACCCACGGACCGTCGGTCGTGCCCACCGCGACCGGGTGGTCGAGGTCGCCCGGGTAGTGCATGAGCACCTTCCCGTCGGGCAGCCGCGTGAGGACCGGCGCGCCGCTCATCGGCGGCGAGGGCGGTGCGGCCACGGCTCAGCCAGGAGCGGACCGTGCCCTCGGCGACGCCCTCCTGTTCGGCGATCTCGACCGCGGTCAGCTGGCCCAGGTGCCGCAGGACGAGGGCGCGGCGCTGGGCGGCCGGGAGCTTGGCGAGGGCGTCGAGCAGGACCAGGCGGTCCGGGGACGGGCCCTGCACCGGCTCCGGGGTGCGCTGGCGCTGCAGGAAGCGCAGCGCGCTCTGCAGGCGGCGCAGCCGGCTGGTCGCGAGGTTCCACGCCACGTGGCGCACCCAGGCGGCCGGGTCGGCGTAGCCGGAGATCGCCGGCCATCGTTCCAGGGCGCGGCAGAACGCCTCCTGGGCCAGGTCCTGCGCTTCGGTATGGTCGCCGAGGTACGCGTAGAGCTGCACCGCGACCCTGGTGAACTGGGCGCGGTACAGCTCCGCGAAGTCGTCCGGTGGGGCTGGCATGCCGGTATCACGCCCGGACCCCCCGGAGTGTTGCACCGGACCTACAGGCCGGCGATGAGCAGGGCCGCGACCAGCAGCGACGCCTGGTGGAGGGCCTGGTCGGCGACGTACATGCCGCAGACGGGGCTCGTCGTGTCGGCGAACTGGGGGGAGCCCGTCGCGCGCAGCACCGCGCGGACCGGCCAGCGGCGGTCGAGCAGGCCGTGCGTCACGGCGGAGAACGCGATCCCGGCGGTGACGCCCGTCGCGGACAGCGGCAGCCGCAGCGCCGCGCAGGTCAGCAGCAGCGCGGCGGTGACCATCAGGTGGTAGGTGAGCAGGTGCCCGGCGAGGGCGCGCCAGCCGGCGCCGCCGGGCGCCGACTTGTGCGCCGCCTGCCGGTCGGTCTGCGCCACGTGATCGCCGAGGGAGTGCCCGACGAGCAGGGCCGCGAGGGCCACGACGAAAACGACGGACCGGGTCAGCGTGTCATAGGACATGATGGAGGGGCTCCTCACGGGGAGCAGCGGGACGGTTCGGTCTTGGAGGATGGGACCGTCCCGCCGCATCGACATTGACGGAGCCGCCATCATGCGCACGGTTCCGCGCCGACTTCTACGTCGAACGTTGCAGAACACATGTGTCGTGGGTCGCGTGCCGCGGCTGATGCGTTCGGGGCCGCCGATGGGTAAGAACGACGCATGGTGGACGCGCAGGTCGGTAGCACCCTGGAGTTCGAGGTCCGCGAGGCGGCCGAGGTCCAGTTGATGATCGCGGTCTGCCCACGCCCGGGCGTGACCGTCGAGGAGACCCTCGACGTGCGGCTCGACGGCGACCCGGTCGCGGTCAGAGTGGTGGCCGGTGGGCACTACCTGACGGTGGCGCCGGGGCTGCTGCACGTCGACTACACCGCCGACGTCACGGTGCGACGGGGTGGGCCGGAGCGGCTCGACCTGGGCCAGCGCATCGCCGCGACGAGACCCAGCCGGTACTGCCCGTCGGACCGGCTCGCCGGGTTCGCGGCACGGGAGTTCCAGCGCTTCGCGCCGTCGCACGCGGACACCGTCGCCGGGATCGTCGACTACGTGCACCGGCACACCCGCTACGAGGCGGGCACCTCCACCGGCACCACCGACGCGACCGAGACGCTGCTGTCCGGCGCCGGGGTCTGCCGCGACTTCGCGCACCTGGTCGCGGCCCTCGCCAGGTCCGTCAACATCCCGGCCCGCACCGCCGCGGTCTACGCGCCGGGCCTGTCCCCGATGGACTTCCACGCGGTCGTCGAGGTCGCCGTCGACGACGAGTGGCGGGTCGTGGACGCGACCGGTCTCGCGCCGCGGCAGAGCCTGATCCGCATCGCGACCGGCGCCGACGCCGCCGAGACCGCGTTCGCCAGTGTCCTCACCGGCGCCGCGGACCTCACGTTCCTGCAGGTGCGTGCCGTGACCGCCGGCGACCTCCCGACCGACGACGGCCACGGCATCGTGCACCTGCCCTGATGCCCGTGGCGGGCTAGAAGCCGAGCTTGCCGGCGCCGGCGCGAGCGGTGACCAGGGCCGGGACCGCCGTGGCCGGGTCAGGGGCGGCGGCGCGCAGGGTGGGCACCCACGTCGAGGCGGGCAGGTCCGGGTCGTGCGTGGCGTTGTACTCCGCGACCAGGTTCACCTGCGACACCGGTCCCGTCCCGACCCTGGTCGCCGTGCCGAGCTCGGTGATGGCGCCCGGGGCGGTGCCGCGCCAGTCGTAGACGACCGAGGACAGCGGCAGGTCCGCGCTGCGCAGCAGGAAGTTGTTCTCCGCGTACACGGACGCGTAGACGCCGACGCCCCACGAGTAGGTGTAGGTGTCCTCGTCGGTGGCGTAGAAGTAGTTGGAGTAGACGTCGACCTGACCGAAGCGGACCCGCGGCACCCGCTGGCCCACGTTGGCGAAGCGGTTGTGGTGGATGGTGACGCGCAGCTTGCCGACGTCGGCGCCGACGGTGTTCGACGAGCCGATGAGCATCGTCTTGTCGTGGTCGAAGAAGGTGTTCCAGGAGATGGTGACGAGGTCCGCCGCGCGGATCACGTCGAGGGCGCCGTCGTGCACCTGGTACGGGCGGCCGAAGTACAGCGGCTGGGTGTCGTCGGTGTTGTTGCCGTCGCTGAAGTTGTTGTGGTCCGCCCACACGTGGGTGGCGCCGGTGACGGTCACCGTGTCGTAGAGGGAGTTCCAGTTGCCGAGCGCGCCGTCGGTCGGGTCCCAGGAGGGGAAGCAGTCGTAGGCGTCCTCGAAGCGCAGGTTGCGCAGGATGACGTTGTCGACCTTGTCGATGAGCAGGTTGGCGCCGCTGATCTTCGAGCCGCCGAGGCCGATGATCGTGGTGTTGCCGCCGACCTTGATGTTGACCAGCGCGCCCTGGTTCTTCGCCGAGCGGACCCGGGCGTCCTCCAGGGGGCCCGACGGCTTGGTGGCGCGGCCCCAGACCGCCGGGTCGTAGGCGGCCAGGAACGCGTCGAGGCTGTACGCCGGGTCGGCGTAGTCGGCGCAGGTGCGGCCGGCGTTCGCGTCGATCCCGCCGGCCACGAACACGATCTTCGGGGTGTCGCCGGCGACGGCGGCGGCGAGCTCGTCGCGGGTGCGGACGGTGAAGACGTGGTCGGCGGTGGCGGCGGAGCCGCCGGTGGTGCCGGTCGTGTCGGACGCCCAGCCGTCCCCGGCGGGCAGCGGCTGGCGGGCCAGGGCGAGGGCGGCGGACGGTAACGAGCCGGCGGACGCGTTGACGGCCACGCCCGCCAGCAGGGCCGCGCCGGCGAGGGCGGCGGCCACGACGGTGGTCTTGCGCATGCGGGACTCCCGAGAAAGGCAGAGGAAAGCGCATTCCTAGGGCGCCAACGTCCCACCTGGCGCGGAGCGGAGTCAATGCCCTGCGTTTGCAGGAAAGTTGCAGAGATCAGGACGGCTGGATGACCCAGTCAGGGTGCGCCTCGGCGAACGCGTCGAGCCGGTCCGCGCGCGCCGCCTCGAACAGCGCCGTCGAAACGGGGTCGAGCTGCTCGTACGCCGTGCCGTTGCGGTTCGCGGCGTTGAACTTCCCGCCGTTGGTCCGCAGCATCGTCACCGCGTCCGGCCGCAGCCCGCGCAGCAGGAGCAGCCAGTCGCCGACGGACCGGCCGTTGCCGTCGAACGTCAGCGACTCGCCGACCGCCGTCAGCGTCCGGTTCAGCGCCAAGGGACTGGTCAGCACGCCGGCCGACGTGACCCGGTGCGCCAGAGCCGTGATCAGCTGCTGCTGGTGCCGCTGCCGGCCGTAGTCGCCGTCCGGGAGGAGCTCCCGCTGCCGCACATAGTCCAGGGCCTCCCATCCGGCGAAGTGCCGGCAGCCCACCTCGTACACCTGCGGCCTGGCACCGGCGATGCGCTCCGGCCGGAACGTCGGGGGGATCAGCCGGAACGGCGCGGTCTGCCTGCCGGCGGCGTCCCACCCGATGTGCACGGACACGGTCTGCGTGTCGACGCACAGGTCGACGCCGCCGACCGCGTCGACGATCCGGCGCAGCCCGGCGAAGTCGATGATCGCGCCCGCGTCGAACGCGAGGCCGGTGAGGCGCCGCACGGTCGTGGCGAGCAGCGCGAACCCGCCGGCCCGCCCGCCCTCCCGCGACCCTTCGGCGAACGCGGCGTTGAGCTTGCCGGTGCCGTGCCCGGGGATCTCCACCCGCGTGTCCCGCGGCAGCGACACCAGCCAGGCCCGGTCGCCGCCCGCCGACACGTGCACCACGATGATCGAGTCGGCCCGCGCGCCGGCCTGGTCCTCGCCGGGTCGCGCGTCGATGCCGACCAGCAGGATGTTGCGCCCCGGCTGGTCCGACGCGGGGAAGGGCGACGGACGCCCGGAGCCGCCGACCCGGGGCGCCGACTCGATGGTGATCTCCCGCGGCGGCGGCCGGTCTCTCGCCGCGTCGCCGAGCAGCTCCATCTGGTCGACGGTGCCCTCGTAGTGCCGCCACGCGACGGTACCGCCGCCGCCGAGCACGACCAGGGTGGCGGCCGTGACCAGAAGCCCACGCCACGTCACGACGTCCCCATCGGCCGCGCGGCGGCGCAGATGAGGAGTCCTCAGGTGTCCTCAGGAGTCGCGGTAGCCGTACCGGTGCCGCAGCGGCACCGTGACGGCCCCGGTGAGCCGCCGGTGGCGCGGCGCCATCCCGGTCGTCCACTCGTCGTCCAGGCGCAGCCGCACCGGCCCCGACCGGAACCGGACCGGGTTGCCGGACACCTGGTGGGTGCGGTGCGCGAACAGCTCACCGCGGTCGCCGACGGGCACCGCGGCCGCCGGGACGCCGCTGAGCCGGGTGACCGCGCGCAGCGTCGCGTCCGGTGCGGCGATCAGGTCCTCGTAGCGGAACCGCAGGTACGGCAGGGCCGCCCGGCGGGCGATCCGCTCGGTCGCGAGGTTCCACGCCGACCAGTACAACGCCGTGCACGCCGGGTGCATCCGGGGCATCAGCTCGCCGTTCGGGGCGTCCGGGTCCTCCTTGTGCCGCTGCCACGAGTACGCGACGGCACGCGGGTCCCGCACGATGTGCGCCACCCGCACGTCCAGGCCGGGCGCCTGCAGCAGCGCCGTCAGGTAGGACGGGAACTTCGAGGAGTCCACGACGACGTCGGCGCCGCTGACCTTCGCCACGGCACGGTACAGGTCGGCCAGGACCGTGTAGTACCAGCGCAGCTCCCCGGCGTCGGGCGGATGCGTGGGACGCAGCAGCAGCCCCGGCAGGTGCCGGGTGCGGAAGCGGCGGGACGCCTCGTCGAGCTCGCGCAGCTCGTCGTCGTCGGGGACGCGGCCGAACGCCTCGTGCAGCACCTCGACCCAGAACTCGCAGGAGCGCAGCGGCGTGCCGCAGCTGCACCGCCGGTTCTGCAGCAGGCCGCGTTCCCACAGGAACTTGATCTCACCGACGCCGACGAGGCCCGGCACCTGGTCGAGCATCCCCTCGGCGAGGGTGCTGCCGCTGCGCCCCCACCCGGCGAGGTACAGCACGCGGGTGGGTGGCGGCGAGTCGGTGTGCACCTTCGTCCAACGTTTGGCCGCCATCGCGGGTTACGACCGGCTTCGCCCGTTTTGCCGGAACAGTGGCCGCCCGACCACGTGGTGGGACGCATCCCTGGATCCTGGAAACCGTCGCCCGTGCCGTGCTGAGGCGCGGCAGCCGGCGGGTAGCCTGGTCCGACGCGCGCTTCGAACCGTGATCACGGGGTAGTGACCACCGGTCGGCGCGAGATCGTCTTTTGACTTGAGAGGTTCAGATGTCCGACCTTGCTCAGATCGGCGTGACCGGTCTCGCGGTGATGGGACGTAACCTGGCCCGGAACCTGGCCCGCAACGGATACGCCGTCGCCGTGCACAACCGTTCCTACGAGCGCACCCGCAAGCTCGTCGACGAGTTCGGGCACGAGGGCACGTTCGTGCCGAGCGAGTCGATGGCCGACTTCGTCGCGTCCCTGGCCCGGCCCCGCGCCGTCATCATCATGGTGAAGGCCGGCGGCCCCACCGACGCCGTCATCGACGAGCTGGTCCCGCTCCTGGAGCCCGGCGACATGATCGTCGACGCGGGCAACGCCCACTTCGCCGACACCCGCCGCCGCGAGCAGGCGCTGCGCTCGCACGACCTGCACTTCGTGGGCACCGGCGTCTCCGGCGGCGAGGAGGGCGCCCTCCTCGGCCCGTCGATCATGCCGGGTGGCTCGCCGGAGTCGTACCAGACGCTCGGCCCGATGTTCGAGAAGATCGCCGCCGTCGTGGACGGGACGCCGTGCTGCGTGCACATCGGCCCCGACGGCGCCGGGCACTTCGTGAAGATGGTCCACAACGGCATCGAGTACGCCGACATGCAGCTCATCGCCGAGGCGTACGACCTGCTGCGAGCCGGCATCGGCGCCACCCCGGCGGAGATCGCCGACATCTTCCGCACCTGGAACACCGGCGACCTCGAGTCCTTCCTCATCGAGATCACCGCCGACGTCCTCGGCCACGTCGACGCCGACACCGGCAAGGCCTTCGTCGACATCGTCCTGGACCAGGCGGAGCAGAAGGGCACGGGCCGCTGGACCGTGCAGAGCGCCCTGGACCTGGGCGTGCCGATCACCGGCATCGCCGAGGCCACCTTCGCCCGGTCCCTGTCCGGCCACGCCGACCAGCGCGCCGCCGCCCGGTCGGCTTTCCCGTCCACCACCGAGAGCCTGACGGTCACCGACCGGGACCAGTTCATCGAGGACGTGCGGCTCGCCCTCTACGCGTCGAAGATCGTCGCGTACGCGCAGGGCTTCGACCACATCGAGGCCGGCAGCGCCGAGTTCGGCTGGGACATCGACCGCGGCGCGGTCTCCACGATCTGGCGCGGCGGCTGCATCATCCGCGCCCGCTTCCTCAACCGCATCCGCGAGGCCTACGACGAGAACCCGTCGCTGAAGAGCCTCATGGTCGCCCCGTACTTCGCCGACGCCGTCAACTCCGGCGTCCCCTCCTGGCGCCGGGTCGTGGTCGCCGCCGCCCAGGCGGGCATCCCGACCCCCGCGTTCTCCTCGTCCCTGGCGTACTTCGACGGCCTGCGCGCCGAACGCCTGCCCGCCGCCCTCATCCAGGGCCTGCGGGACAACTTCGGCGCCCACACGTACCGCCGGACCGACCGCGACGGCACCTTCCACACCCAGTGGGCCGGCGACAAGAAGGAACACACCGCCTGACGCCGTTCCCCGTGATCCGGAAGACTTATTGCCGCTGGAGCGACAACATCTCTTCCGGATCACGGGAGCGGCCGGCGGCGGCCACCACCGCGCCGGCCAGGGCGGCCGCCGCCGTCATCGCGAACGCGGTCGCGAACGACCCGCCGCCGCTCAGGACCAGCGTCAGCACCGCCACGGTCACGGCCCCGGCGAGGTACTGCGACGTGGTCAGCACCGACCCGGCCGCCGACTGGTGCTCGGCCGGGACGTCGCGCCCACCCAGGACGAACATCGCGGTGTAGATCATGCCGTGGGCGAAGCCGCTGAGCAGCAGCCCCGGCAGCAGCCCGGCGGCGTAGGAGCCGTCCGTGGCCAGGGCCAGCCAGCCCAGCCCGAGCGCCGCCAGGGCGAAGCCGGCCGAGAGGACCGTGGGGGAGCCCAGCCGGCGCACCGCCCGGCCGGTGACCGCGCTGCCCACCGTCACCAGGGCGGCGAGGGGCAGGAACGCCAGACCCGCGAGGAGCGGGGAGTAGCCGCGCGACGACTGCAGCAGCAGGGTCACCACGTAGAACTCGGAGCCGACGCTGGCCATGTACAGCGCCGTCGCCGCCGCGCCCACCCGCAGGCTCCCGATCCGGCGCAGCGACGGCTCGACGAGCGGCGTCCGGGACCGGCGCTCGTGCACCGCGAACCCCACCCCGAGCAGGACCGTGAGCACGACGGCCGAGACGGTGACGGGAGCGGTCCAGCCGCTGGTGCCGGCGAGGGTGAGGCCGAGGACCGCGCCCAGCGCCGCGCCGGTGCCGAGCAGCGCGCCCGGCAGGGGGATCCGGGCGCCGCCGCGCAGCGAGGACCGCAGCCAGATCGCGCCACCCACGGCGCACAGCACGGTCACCGGCACGTTGACGTAGAACGTCCAGCGCCACGACGTGCGGGTGAGGACGCCGCCCAGGACGACACCCGCGGCCAGACCTGAGGCGCCGACCGCACCCCAGACCGACAGCGCCCTCGACCGCACCGCGAACAGGGTGCCCAGCAGGCCCAGGATCGCCGGCTGCAGCAGCGCCGCCGCCGCGCCCTGCGCGAACCGGGCCGCGAGCAGCACCCCACCCGACGAGGCGAGCCCACCGGCGACCGAGGCCACCCCGAACGCGACCGTCGCCGCCACGTAGAGCCGGCCCGCGCCGACCCGGTCGGCGATCCGCCCGCCGAGGAGCAGGAACCCGGCGAACGGCACCGCGTAGGCGCTCACCACCCACTGCGCTGCCGCGAGCGAAAGGCCCAGGTCGGCCGCGATCCCCGGCAGTGCCACGTAGACGATCGAGTAGTCCAGCGCGAGGAGGAACTGGGCTGCGGACATCAAGGACAGCAGGAGCAGCGGCATGACCGGATCATCGGAGGTTCACACTGGTGTGAAGGTCAAGGAGGAGTGAGCATGCGCATAGGTGAGTTGTCCCGCCGGACGGGTACACCTGCCCGTCTGCTGCGCTACTACGAGGAGCAGGGCCTGCTCACTCCGGCGCGGCGGGACAACGGCTACCGCGACTACGCCGAGCACCTCGTCGACCGGGTGCAGCAGATCCGCGGGCTGCTGGACGCCGGGCTGCCGACCCGGGTGATCCGGGAGGTGCTGCCGTGCACCGACAACCCGTGCACGATCACGGTCTCCGACGCCAGCGAGGAGCTCATCGCCCTGCTCGCGGCCGAGCGGGACCGGATGGACGCGCGGATCGCGTGCCTGGCGCGCAACCGCGACGCCGTCGCCGCGTATCTGCGGAAGGTACAGGACAACCTTTCTCCGGACCGGCGTCGTTGACCGCCCGGGAGGGCACCTGGTGGAGGACTTCGAGACGTACGTGAGCGCGGCCTGGCCCCGGCTGCTGCGCTCGGCGTGGCTGCTGACACACGACTGGCACCGCGCGGAGGACCTCGTGCAGACGGTCCTCGCCCGGGCCTACGGGCGCTGGCCGCGGATCCGGGACGGCGCGCCGGACGCGTACCTGCGCGCGATGCTCGCCAGCACGTACCTGAGCTGGTGGCGCCGCAAGTGGCGGGGTGAACTGCCGACGGGGGACCTGCCGGAGCGCCCGTCGGGCGGGGGTGAGCTCGAGGGGGTCGAGCTGCGCCACCTGCTCGCCGGTGCCCTCGCCCGCCTACCGAGACAACAGCGGGCGGTGCTGATGCTGCGCTTCCACGGCGACTTCACCGAGGCCGACACCGCGCGGGCCCTCGGCCTGAAGCTCGGCACCGTCAAGTCGCACACGGCACGCGCCCTCGCGGCGCTGCGCCACGACCCGCAGCTGCGGGCACTACTGGTGGAGGGGGTGGTCCGATGAGCGATGACACGAAGGTGATCGATCTCCTGGAGCGGGCGGTCGCGGAGGTGCCGCCGACGCTGCTGCGGCCGCCGCACGCCGCGATCCGCCGCCTGATCCGCCGGCGCCGCGCCACCCGCCTGGGCGCCGTGGCGGTGACCGCCCTCGCCGCCCTGGCCGGGTTCGCGGCGGTGCGCCCCGGCGGGACGCCGCCGCGACCGGTGCCGGCGGCGCCGGCCGCCCTGCCGACGGTGCCGGGCGTGCCGTGGCACACCGCGCGGATCGACCGCACCGGCACGAGGATCACCGTGTACGCCATGCCGCTGCCCGGCAAGTGCGTCGAGCTGAACCCGGCCGGTGACCGCGCCGACCGGTCCGGCCGCGCCGTGTCGGTGTTCCTCGCCGGCGTCTACACCGGCTGCGCCGACGACAGCGCCGTCGCCGCGCGGACCTTCGAGCTGCCCCAGACGGTCGGCGACCGGGCCGTCCTGGACGCGCGGGACCCTGCCGGGCAGCGGGTCGTGTTCCGCGACGCGGAGCTGCCGGACCTGGCGGGCGGCTGGGCCGAGCAGCCGCCGGTCTGGCAGAGCCCGGGCGGCGCCCTGCTCGCCCTGCGCTACACCCGGCAGGGCGGGCCGGAGGTGCGGATCTACGCGTTCCACTGCGGGTGCGAGGCCCGCGACCGGCTGCCGCCCGACCGCACCCTGAGCGTCGACGGGCACACCGTGGACCTCTACGACCGCCCGGGGAGCCCCGCCGCCGGCTGGTGGTCGGAGCGCGGGCAGGTCCGCTTCCAGCTGGTGGTCGCCGGCCGGGCCGTCGAAAATTCCGAGTTCGAGCAGATCGTGCGTGGTATGACCTGGTCGTGACCACACCCCTCACCCAGCCCGCCGCCGAGCCCGTCGTCGAGGTGGCGACCCCCGCGCACCGTGCCGCGGTGGTCGCCACCGTCGTCGCGGCGTTCGCCGCCGATCCCGCGTTCCGGTTCTTCTGCCCTGACGACGCCACCTACCCCGACGAGGCGGCCGCGATCGCCGGTGGGCTGTTCGACGCCCGGGTCGGTCTCGGCACCGTCTGGGTCGCCGACGGCGGCGCGGCCGTCGCCATGTGGGACGGGCCGGACGCGCCGCCGTCGGGTCACGCGCCGACCGGGCGGTTCGCGGTGTACGAGCACGCCGTCGCCGCCGCGATGCCGAAGTATCCGCGCTGGTACCTCGGCGTTCTGGCGTCGCACCCGGAGCACCGCGGCCGGCGCCTGGCCCGCGCCGCGATGGCACCCGCGCTGGAGCGTGCCGCCGCCGACGGGTTGCCCGCGCTGCTGGAGACCTCCAATCCCGGCAACGTCGAGGTGTACCGCGGTGCCGGGTTCGACGTCGTCGAGCGCCTGACGGTCGACGACCACCTGCCGGTGTGGATCATGCGTCGCGCGTAACGCGGCGCTGACCTGGGGAGAGCGCTCCCCGTCCACGGAATATCAGGCTTTGTCACTGCTCCACGCAGCGTCGAACGCCCGTGAGCTGCTGGTAGTCGATGTTTGGAGAGCGCTCTCCCATTCCGGCGGAGGCATTGACACGATTCGAGCAAGGGTTCACAGTGACCGGATGAGAGAGCGCTCTCTCATCCCTCCGCAACACACTGGTCACCCGAGCGACATGAATGGAGCTCCCTATGCCTTGGTCGGCACCCGCCCCCGGCCATCGACGTCTCTCACGATTTACGACCGGCCGGCGCACCCTGCGCGCCGGCGCCATCGCCACCGCGGTGGCCGCGATGCTGTGCACCTACATCGTCGTGGTCGTGACCCGGGCCGACGCCGCTGAGACCCTGCTGTCGCAGGGCAAGCCCACCACCGCGTCGTCCGTGGAGAACGCCGGCACCCCCGCCACCAGCGCCACCGACGGTAACGGTGGCACCCGCTGGTCCAGCGCCGCCAGCGACCCGCAGTGGATCCAGGTAGACCTCGGCGCCACGCAGACCCTCACCCGCGTCGCCCTCAACTGGGAAGCGGCGTACGCGACGGCGTACCAGATCCAGACCTCCGCCAACGGGTCGACCTGGACGAACGTCTACAGCACCACCACCTCCACCGGCGGTAACCAGAGCCTGACCGTCAGCGGCACCGCCCGGTACGTGCGGGTCTACACCACCGCCCGCGCCACGCAGTACGGCGTCTCGCTGTGGGAGTTCCAGGTCTTCGGCGGGTCCACCACGCCCGGCCAGTGCAGCACCGCCAACGCCGCCCTCGGCAAGGCCGCCAGCGCCTCGTCGACGGAGAACGCCGGCACCCCCGCGGCGTCCGCCTTCGACGGCAACCTCGGCACCCGCTGGTCCAGCGCGGCAGGCGACCCGCAGTGGGTCCAGGTCGACCTCGGCTCCACGCAGGCCGTCTGCGGCGTCACGCTCAACTGGGAGGCGGCGTACGCGACCGCGTACACCATCCAGCTGTCCACGAACGGCACCACCTGGACGACGGTGCACACCGCGACCGGCTCGACCGGTGGCGTGCAGACGATCCCGGTCAGCGGCAGCGGCCGCTACGTGCGGATGAACGGCACCGCCCGGGCCACCCAGTGGGGCTACTCGCTGTGGGAGTTCCAGGTCCGCGTCAACGGTGTGCCGTCGACGTCCAACGACGTGCCCGGCAGCCCGAGCAACAGCCCGAGCCAGCCGAGCAGCAGCCCGAGCCAGCCGAACGGCAACAACGTCCTGCTGTCGTACAAGAAGCCGGCGTTCGCGTCGACCTCGCAGAACGACACGAACTGCAACCCGTGCACGCCGGACAAGGCGTTCGACAACGACCCGGCGAGCCGCTGGGCGACCAACCCGACGGGCGGCTGGGTCGACCCGGGCTGGATCTACGTCGACCTCGGCGCGACCGCGCAGATCAAGCAGGTCGTGCTGCAGTGGGACCCGGCGTACGCCGTGTCGTACCAGATCCAGACCTCGGCGGACGCGACCAACTGGACGCCGATCTACACCACCACGACCGGCAAGGGCTACCGCGAGACGCTGACGGTCAACGGCTCCGGCCGCTACGTGCGCATGTACGGCACGCAGCGCTCCAACGGCTACGGCTACTCGCTGTGGGAGTTCAAGGTCTTCGGCACCGGCGGCCAGCCGGTCCAGCCGCCGGCGAACCCGGCCGACCCGATCTTCCCGGCGACGAACCTGGTGTGGTCCGACGAGTTCAACACCGGCACCAACGTCGACACGTCCAAGTGGACGATCGACCCGGGCACCGGCCAGAACGGTGAGATCCAGTACTACACGAACCTGGAGAACACCTCCATCCAGGGCGGCTCGCTGGTCATCGAGGCCCGCAAGCAGACCCTCGGCGGCCGCGACTACACCTCGGGCCGGATCAACACCAGCAACAAGTTCTCCACCCAGTACGGCCGCGTCGAGGCCCGGATCAAGGTCCCGAAGGGCAACGGCCTCTGGCCCGCGTTCTGGATGATGGGCACCGACTTCCTGACCGGCCGCCCCTGGCCGTACAACGGCGAGATCGACATCATGGAGATCCTCGGCCGCAACACCAACGAGATCTACTCGACGCTGCACGCGCCGGCCTACAACGGCGGTGGCGGCTACGGCCAGAAGATCACCACGGTCGACCTGTCGCTGGACTACCACGTCTACTCGACCGAGTGGGACAGCACGAAGATGACGTTCCGCGTCGACAACCAGGTCATCCTGGTCGCCAACAAGGACACCGTCGAGACGACCCGTGGCCCGTGGGTCTACGACCACCAGTTCTACCTGATCCTCAACCTCGCGGTCGGCGGTGACTTCCCGGGCCCGATCGACGCGACCACGCCGTTCCCGTCCCGGATGTACGTCGACTACGTGCGGGTCTACAAGTGAGCGGCCAGCGGAGCGGTTGGGCCGCTCACCATGGGTGCAGTATTGGCTCAGGCCGGCGCTGGAGCGCAGCGGAGGCGACGGCATGAGCGCCCGGGTCCTGGGGAGGGGCCTGACCAGGAAGCTGCTGGTCGGGTTGGCGCTCACCGCACTGGTCGGCACGTACGCGGCCACCCGTGGCGTCGCCGACGCCGCGGAGGTCCCGATCTCGCAGGGGAAGCCGGTCACGGCCTCCTCGGCCGAGAACGGGGGGTCGTCGGCGGCCAACGCCGTCGACGGCAACCCCGGCACCCGGTGGTCGAGCGCGTTCAGCGACCCGCAGTGGCTGCAGGTCGACCTGGGCGCGCCCGCCACGATCACCCAGGTGGTCATCAACTGGGAGGCCGCGTACGCCCGCGACTTCACGATCCAGACGTCGGCCAACGGCACCTCGTGGACGACGATCAACACCACCGTCAACGGCACCGGTGGGGTGCAGACGCTCAACGTGTCCGGAACCGGGCGGTACGTGAAGCTCAACACCACCCGCCGGGCCACCCAGTACGGCGTGTCGCTGTGGGAGTTCCAGGTGTTCGGGACGGGTGGGAGCACGCCGCCCACCAGTAACCCGACCACCATCCCGCCGGGTGCGGTCCGGGTGGCGGAGTTCCTCGCCGACTGCCCGTTCAGCCACCGGCTGCCGGACGACCCGATCGTCTTCCCCGGCCTGCCCGGCGCGTCGCACATGCACAGCTTCTTCGGCAGCACCGTCACCAACGGCAACTCGACGGTCGACGACCTCGCCAACGGCCCCAGCAACTGCAACCCGGCCGTCGACAAGTCCTCGTACTGGGTGCCGACCCTGTACTGGGACAACAACCCGGTCGAGCCGGTGATCACCACGTTCTAC
Organism: Dactylosporangium sp. NPDC005555; assembly: GCF_040605635.1. NCBI lineage: Bacteria > Bacillati > Actinomycetota > Actinomycetes > Micromonosporales > Micromonosporaceae > Dactylosporangium > Dactylosporangium sp. NPDC005555. The sequence goes on along the minus strand of NZ_JBEXDG010000007.1, from coordinate 203,330 downwards.
TACCTCGGTGAAGGGGTCAGCGACGCCGTGCGCGAGCAGACCCAGTCGCTGCCCTTCGGGCTGCGGATCGTCGCCGGCAACGCCAAGGCGACCGCTCCCGACGCGACCACCATCTCCCGCTGGTCCTGCCTGCACCACAACGAGGCCGGCGCGGGGAAGGACTTCATCAACTGTCCGGCCGGCTCGATGCTGGAGTCGTACCTGGACTTCCCGCAGTGCTGGAACGGGCGCGACCTGGACTCGGCCGACCACAAGAGCCACATGGCCTACCCCGTCAACGGCGGCTGCCCGTCCACCCACCCGGTGCCGGTGCCCAAGTTGCGGCAGGTCCTGCGGTACCCGGTGAACGGTGACCCGGCGCGTATCCGGCTCAGCTCGGGCCGCGGGTTCACCATGCACGGCGACTTCTTCAACGCCTGGCCGCAGGCCGAGATGGACCGCCGCGTGTCGTACTGCATCCGCCTGAAGGTCAAGTGCGGCGCCGACGGGCGCGCGTAAGTATCTAGGAACCGGCCGTGGATGGACGTGCCTGTGCCGCCGTCCATCCACGGCTCCCTTTTCTCACCGCGCGGGGGCACGATCTACCGTGAGACTCATGACGGGCAGCGAGACGCGACCACCGACCCTCGAGCAGGTCGCCAACTATGCCGGGGTGTCCCGCGCCACGGTCTCCCGCGTGATCAACGGGGTGCAGACCGTCGACCCCGAGCTGCGGCGCACCGTCGAGCGGGCGATCGCCGCGACGGGCTACGTGCCGAACCTCGCGGCCCGCTCCCTCGTGACCCGCCGCACCGACTCCATCGCCCTCGTGGTGTCCGAGCCGGAGAACCGCGGCTACGAGACGCCGTTCCTCACGCGGACCTTCACCGACCCGTACCTGGGCCGGGTCACCGCGGGCGCGCAGGAGGTCCTCCGCCCGCTCGGCATCCACCTGGTCATCTTCCTGGCCGACCCGCCGGCCCGGGAGCACGTCATGCGGTATCTGCGCCAGGGCCACGTCGACGGCGCCCTGCTCATCTCCAGCCACGTCGACGACCCGCTCCCGGGTCAGCTCGTCGACCTCGGCGTCCCCTGCGTCCTGTCCTGCCGCCCGGGCCGGCCCGTGCACACCAGCTACGTCGACGTCGACCAGCGCGCCGGCGTCCGCATGGCCGTCGACCGCCTCGCCGCACTCGGCCGCCGCTGCATCGCCACCATCACCGGCCCGCTCGACATGCCCGCCGCCCAGGACCGCCTCGCCGGCTTCCGCGCGGCGGTCGCCGCCAACGGCCAGGCCGAGGCCCCCTACGTCGAGGGCGACTTCACCCGGGGCGGCGGCGAACGCGCGGCCCGCGCCCTGCTCGCCTCGCACCCCGAGGTGGACGGCGTCTTCGTCGCCAACGACCTGATGGCCGACGGTGCGCTGCGCGTCATCCAGGAGGCGGGCCGCACCGTCCCGGGCGACGTGGCCGTGATCGGCTTCGACGACAGCACCGCCGCCCTGGAGTGCCACCCCCAGCTGAGCACCGTCCGCCAGCCGGTCGAGGAGATGGCCGGCGAGATGGCCCAGCTCCTGCTCACCCGCATCCGCGAACCCGGCCGCTCCCCGCGCTCCGTCATCTTCAACCCGGAACTCATCCTCCGCGCCTCCGCCTGACCGCCGTCGACAGGCTGCCCGGGATGAGCTCCCCTGTCCCGGGGCTGCCGCGTGCGGGTGCACCGCGCCGGCTGCGCGCCGGCTGGGGCCGGATCGTAGCGTGGTGCGGGTCACATCGCGGGCATCCGCGCCGTGCGATAGTTCACCGGCGGAATGTTTGACTCGGCAGCTATGTTCCAGTGCCTGTCAGACCCAGGAAGCTTGGAGCGTGTGCCATGCAGTTCGGAGTGTTCACCGTCGGTGACGTCACCCAGGACCCGACGACCGGCCGGGTGCCGACGGACGCGGAGCGGGTCAAGGCGATGGTGACGATCGCGCTGAAGGCCGAGGAGGTCGGGCTGGACGTGTTCGCGCTCGGCGAGCACCACAACCCGCCGTTCGTGCCGTCGTCGCCGACCACCATGCTCGGCTGGATCGCGGCCAGGACCAGCAAACTGCAGCTGTCGACCGCGACCACGCTCATCACCACCAACGACCCGGTGAAGATCGCCGAGGACTACGCGATGCTGCAGCACCTGGCCGACGGCCGGGTGGACCTCGTGATGGGGCGCGGCAACACCGGGCCGGTGTACCCGTGGTTCGGCCAGGACATCCGCAACGGCATCGCCCTGGCTGTGGAGAACTACGCGTTGCTGCGCCGGCTGTGGCGCGAGGACGTGGTGGACTGGGAGGGCAACTTCCGCACGCCGCTGCAGGGCTTCACCGCCACCCCGCGCCCGCTGGACGGCGTGCCGCCGTTCGTGTGGCACGGGTCGATCCGCAGCCCGGAGATCGCCGAGCAGGCCGCCTTCTACGGCGACGGCTTCCTGGCCAACCACATCTTCTGGCCGAAGGAGCACACCCAGCGCATGGTCGGCCTGTACCGGCAGCGTTTCGAGCACTACGGGCACGGCTCCGCCGACCAGGCGATCGTCGGGCTCGGCGGGCAGGTGTTCATGCGCAGGAACTCGCAGGACGCCAAGCGGGAGTTCCGGCCGTACTTCGACAACGCCCCCGTCTACGGGCACGGCCCGTCGATGGAGGACTTCACCGCGCAGACCCCGCTGACCGTCGGCAGCCCGCAGGAGGTCATCGACAGGACGCTGTCCTTCCGGGAGTACGTCGGCGACTATCAGCGGCAGCTGTTCCTCCTCGACCACGCGGGCCTGCCGCTGAAGACGGTCCTGGAGCAGCTCGACATCCTCGGCGAGGAGGTCGTGCCCGTGCTGCGCAAGGAGTTCGCCGTCGGCCGCCCCGCCCATGTGCCGGACGCCCCCACGCACGCGTCCCTGAAGGCTTCTCTCGTGGAGGTTGACGCATGAAGCGCCTCGTGGTGATCACCGGCGGGATCGGTAGGCCGTCGTCGACCCGGCTCCTCGCCGACCGGCTCGCCGCCGCGACCGTCCGGGAGCTCGGCGTCGACACCGACGTGCGGGTGGTGGAGCTGCGCGACCACGCGCACGCGATCACCGACCACGTGCTGACCGGCTTCCCCGCGCCCGCGCTCAAGGACGTCATCGACGCGGTCGCGGCCGCCGACGCGGTGATCGCCGTGTCGCCGATCTTCAACGCCTCGTACAGCGGGCTGTTCAAGTCCTTCTTCGACGTCCTCGGCGACGACGTGCTCACCGACAAGCCGGTGCTGCTCGGCGCGACCGGCGGCACCGCCCGGCACTCCCTCGCGCTGGAGCACGCGCTGCGGCCGCTGTTCACGTACCTGCACGCGGTGGTGGCCCCGACCTCGGTGTTCGCCGCGACGGAGGACTGGGCCGCCGGCGGCGACGCGACCCTGCACCGGCGCATCGACCGCGCCGGGCGGGAGCTCGCGGACCTCGCCGGCCGCCGGGAGTCGCCGGTGGTGGCGGACCCGTTCGCGCTGACCACCTCGTTCGACGCGCTCCTGTCGGGCCAGGGGCGCGCGGTCACCGGCGACCTGCGCCTCTGACGCGCTCCGCACCTGGAGACCGGGACGACGGTTGATCGTCCCGGTCCGGGGAAGTCCGCCGCGAACGACCAGCCGACGGACAGGAACCAGCAGCGGATGGACACGGACGACCGGCGGACCGGCACGGCGATCGAGGAACACTGGCGCGCGTCGGAGGCGGGCGACCTCGAGGCGGAGCACGCGATCTACGCCGACGACGCGATCCTCGACTACCCCCAGTCGGGTGAACGCTTCCGCGGCCGCGCCACGATCGCCGCCCAGCGCGGCGCCCACCCCGCCGACCGGCACTTCACCGTCCTGCGCGTCAGCGGCGGCGGCGCCCTCTGGGTGAGCGAGGTCGTCATCACCTACGACGGCGCCCCGGCCCACTCGGTGAGCATCATGGAGTTCGCCGGCGGGCGGGTCACCCACGAGACCCAGTACTTCGCGTCCCCGTTCCCGGCCCCGCCGTCCCGCGCGGCGCTCGCGGAACGCATCCCGGCCTGAGCGCTAGCGCCGGCGGGCCGTGCGGCGCCGGGCGGCGGACCTGGCCTTCGCCTTCGAGGCCTTGGCCTTGCGGCGCGGGACGGTCGCCCGCCAGCGGCGCTGCCGGAGGATCTTCTCGAACCGTTCGACGAGCCGCTCCCGCTCCTTCTTCGTGCAGCCGAGGTCCTCGGGCTCCAGGTGGGCGATGCGGTCGGCGATGACGGCGGCGGTCGCGTACCGCGCCCAGGTCGGCTTCTGCCGGGCCAGGTGCCGGGCGTACGCGGCGAGGACGTAGCGGGCCGGCGGGTAGTCCGCGAGCGTCGTGCCCTGCGCCGAGCCGTCGGCCATCGCCCGCAGCAGCGCCCCCGTGTGGTCGACGAGCTCGTCGTCGGCCTCGTCGGCGATGATCGCGGCGTGCAGGTGGGCGGCGGTCGCGACCGCGCCCGCGATGACCGCGTCGAGGTCGTCGCCGGCGCACGCGTGGCGCAGCAGCCAGTCGCGGACCTCGGGCAGGACGGCGACGGTGCACAGCGCCTCGACGGCGTGGACGCGGCCCCAGCCGGTGGTGCGCGCGGCGAGCCACAGCAGCGCCTCGACGCCCGCGTCGCCACGCTGGCGCAGCGACTCGACGGCCAGGGCGCCGAACTCCGCGGACAGCAGCCCGATCGTGCGGATCAGCTCGATGTCCTTGTCGGAGACGGTCGCCTCGGTGCCGAGCAGGGCCAGGCCGACGGCCACCTCGCGCCGGTCCACGCCGAAGCGCACCAGCCAGCGGCCGGTCCGGCGGACCCGTTTGCGCCCGGCGCGCAGCGCGGCGGCGGCCACGTGCTCGTTGTCGGTCGCCGGCACGTACACCTTGTCGAACGCCCCGATGAGCGCTCTGGGCGCCGCGGCCGGCGAGGCGAAGTGCGCGTCGAGGATGGCGGCGACGTCCGCGCCGACCCGCCGCGCGTCGCGGCCGATCGGGGTGCGGGGGCGCTGGTCGTCGGGGAACGGCTCGCCACCTGCGGGCAGCGGGTCGTCCTTGCCCTGGCGGTGCAGCAGCACCGCGTGGTCGTGCAGCCGTTCACGGATCATGCCCGCAGATGGTGTCACACCGCAGGTCACATGACGAGACGCAGTTTTCTTGCGGCGACGCCGATCGTGACCCGCTGCCCCCACGACAGGTCGAGGCGGTCGGCTTCGAGGCCGTCGGCGAACACGACGAGGCCCTCGCCCTCGCTCGTCAGCTCCAGGGTGCCGGTGCCGTCGAGCCGGCCGCTGGTGAGCGTGACGCCGGTCGCCGGGGACGGCCACGCCTCACGGACGAACCAGGTCAGCGCGGACTCGCCGGGCGCCGGCGGCACCGGCGCGTCCGATCGTTGCCGGGCGATGGAGGAGCACCATCCGGTGGCGCCGGTGCCCGTGCCGGCGACGACCCCGGACGAGGAGTGGCGCTCCCTCGAGCCGTCCGATGTGGACAGTGTGTAGCGCGCCGACTGGTGCGTGACGTGCCCGAAGTAGACCTCGTTGAGGCCGAGGAGCTCCTGGCCGTCGTCGAGCGTCGCGGACACCATCGTCCTGTCCTGGACCGGGAGGCCGGGCAGGTCGCGCAGCAGCTCCCGCAGGGCTCGCGGCGGGTGGCGCACGAGCACGCCAGGGTTCCTGTCGGGTGCGGGGTCGACCCCGATGACGGGCTGACCGTCCAGGTACTTCGCCACGTTCGCGACGAGACCGTCCTGGCCGACGGCGACGATGACGTCCTCGGGTGCGAACAGGAAGCGCGACAGGTCGCCGCGGTCGAGGTGTCCGCGGCGCCAGTCGGCGGGCACGGCCGCGCCGGCGGTGGTGAGCGCCGCCTGCTGCGCGGCGTGCCGGGCGGCGACGTCGTCGAGGTCGCGGCCGCGCTGGCGCAGGAAGTACGCGGCGGCGGCGCGGGTGCCGTGCCGGGCGAGGAGCTCGTCGAGCTCACTGCGCCGCGACACCAGCACCACGCGAGGAGCGAGGGTGCTCACGACGGTCCTGCCCATGCGCTCATGACATGCGTCCTTTCCGATGTGTTGTCCGTGCTCCGGAGGACCTCGTGCGGCTGTTGGTGCACAAGGTCCTCCGGATCACGGGTTCGGTCAGCCCGGCCGGCGGCGGACGGTGCGGCGGTGGCGGGCGCGCAGGGTCCGGTGCGGCAGGGACCAGCGGCGGGCCATCACGGACCGGCTCGAGACGGCGATCATGCCGGCCCGCCGAGCGCGCGGCCGCCGAGCCGGTCGACGAGACCGGTCAGCACGTCCGGGGTGACCGTGAGCTGGCCGATCTCGGGCAGGTTCCCGGCGAGCTCGCGCAGCGCGAGGGCCTGCAGGACGGCGGGCGCCAGGTCCCGGTACGCCGCCAGCCGCGCGGCCTCCGCCTCGGCCTCGGCGAGCCCGACGGCCCGGACCCCCTCGGCCCGTGCCTCGGTGCGGGCCCGGTCGGCGTCCGCCTCGGCGGCGGCGGTGAGCCGGGCCCGCTCGGCGTCGGCGACGGCCGTGACCTTCGAGCGCTCGGCGGCGGCGGTCGCCGCGACCTGCTCCCGCTCCGCCACGGCCTGCGCCGCGACCAGGGCCGCCGCGGCGTCGACCTCGGCCTTGCGGCGGGCGTTGGCGCCGTGCTGCTCGACCAGCTGCTGCTCGCGGCGGGCCAGCTCGATCCTGCTCTGCAGCTCGTTCTCAGCGATCGCGCGCTCCTGCTCGACGGCGCGGGCCCGGCGGGCGTACGTGGCCCGGTCCGCGTCCTGCTGCACCGCCTCCCGGGTCGGGGTCTGCAGCGCCCGCTCCAGGTCGGGCTCGGGGCGGATCGCGACGACGCGGGCGCTGACGACGCTGACGCCGGTGTCCGTGAGGCGCGGGTCGCCGCTCAGCGCCTCCGCGACCGCCTCCCGGACCGGGGCGATCCCCGCGGTCAGCGCGTCGGTGAGCGACAGCCGCGCCAGCAGGTCGATGGCGGGCTGCTGGGCGAGCTCGGCGAGGAGGGTGGCGACCTGGTCGAGGGGCTGCGCGCGCCACGTGCCGGCCCTCGGGTCGACGGAGAAGTCGAGGCGGGAGGCCGCCACGTCGGGGGCGCTGATCCGATACGTCACCGTCGCCTGCACCGTGACGTCGGCGAAGTCGGCGGTCCGCGCGTGGAACAGCAGCGGCAGCTCGCGGTCGTCGACGGGCACCTCGGACAGCACGGCGGTCAGCTGCCGGTAGTAGAACGACTGGCCGACGCCCTCGTGCCGCACCTTGCCCTTGACGTGGTGGCGGACCCACGAGGTCGGCGCGCCGCGCAGGTGGCGCAGGAAGAAGCGGGTGGTCACGTCTGCCATGTCGGCCCCCTGGATGAGTTATCGTCTCATTGACGATATACGTCGTCACACTTTCTCGTCAATGTGGTGATAAATACATGACGTTCGCCGTGACCGTCGACCTGGTGATGCTGACGATCCGCGACGGCGCGCTCAGCGTGCTGCTGATCCGCCGGGCGATCCCGCCGTACGAGGGCGGCCGTGCGCTGCCCGGAGGCTTCGTGCTGCCGGAGGAGGACCTCGCCGACGCCGCCGGACGCGAGCTCGCCGAGGAGACCGGGCTGCCCGCGGAGGCGGCGGCCGCGGGCCACCTGGAGCAGCTCGGCAGCTACGGCGCGCCGGACCGGGACCCGCGCGGGCGGGTCGTCACCGTCGCCTACCTCGCCCTGGTGCCGGACGCGCCGTCACCGCGGGCGGGCAGCGACGCCGCCGCCGCGGACTGGGTGCCGGTCGAGGGGCTGCCACCGCTCGCGTTCGACCACGAGCGCATCCTCGCCGACGGGGTCGAGCGGGCCAGGGCGAAGCTCGAATACACGCCCCTCGCGGCGGCGTTCTGCCCGCCGGAGTTCACGATCGCCGAGCTGCGGCAGGTGTACGAGGCCGTGTGGGCCACGAAACTCGACCCCCGCAACTTCCACCGGAAGGTGACGTCCACCGACGGGTTCGTCGAGGCGACGGGCCGGTCCACCGCCGGCGAGCGGGGCCGCCCCGCGCAGCTGTTCACGCGTGGGGCGGCCCCCGTGCTGCACCCGCCGCTGCTGCGCCCGGACCAGAGCCGTCAGTTGCCGGCGCTCTCGTAGCGGCGCAGTCCCCGCGAGAAGACGAACCATGCGACGGCGGCGCAGTAGACGGCGACGAGCGGGGTCAGCAGCCCCACCCACGCCGAGCCGCCGCCGAGCACGAGCGTGACGGGGAAGAAGCTGACGAACGCGAACGGCAGCGCGAAGCCCAGCGCCGCCTTGAGCGCCAGGGGGTAGATCGACAGCGGGAAGCGGGCCAGGTCGCCGACCTGGTGCACGGCGAACGCGAACAGCGGGCTCGGGCTCTGCATCCAGAAGGACACCGAGTTCGTCGCGAGGTTGATGGCGACCTTGATGGCGATCGCGGACACCAGGACCACCACGGCGAGCGCGATCCGGCCCGCGGACCAGGCGATGGGCAGGTGGGTCAGGGCACCGCCGAGCATCAGCCCGCCGGTCACGATGTTCGACAGGCCGTTGATCCCGATCTGCATGCTGCTGACCTGCAGGAGCACCGGATACGGGCGGACCATCATGTAGTCGAGGTCGCCCTGGTTGATCTGCCAGGCCAGGTTCCACATCCCCTCGAAGAACAGCGACCCGACGCCCTCGGCGATCGCCACCATCGCGAACATCGCCACGACCGCCCAGAACGACCAGCCGTTGATGTGCGGGACCTTCGCGAAGATCGCCGCGAGGAAGGCGACGTTGACGACCTGCATGACGACCGTGCCGACCATCATGATCCAGAAGTCGCTCTCGTACTCCAGCAGCGAGCGCAGATGGGCGCCGAGCAGCCGGACGTAGAGACGGATCGTGCGCATCGCTCAGCCCCCGTTCACGGTCAGCCGGCGCAGCCCCCGCCGGAACAGCAGCCGGGCGCCGGACCACATCGCGAGGACCCAGCCGAGCTGGGTGGCGACGAGCAGGACCGCGTGCGTCCCGGACGCCTGCCCGATGAAGATCAGCGCCGGGGTGGAGGTGAGCCCGGCGAACGGCGACCACTGCGCCGCGGTGGACAGCCAGCCCGGGAAGAACACCAGCGGCACCAGCGCACCGGACAGCAGCCCGGTCAGGGCCTGCCGGGCCCACAGCACCCCGACGAAGTTCTCCGTCCAGAAGCAGGCCAGGGTGCTCAGGTACGACACGGCGAACTTCAACGGCACGATCAGGACCATGCTGCCGGCGAACAGCGCCAGCATCGGCCCCGGCGGCATGGCGAGGGCCCCGCCGACCGCGACGGTGACGCCGACGACGGCCACGACGGCCACGGCCTCGATCCACACCCCGCCGACCGTCTCGGCGAACCGGGCCCGCTGGTAGTCGACGGGTTTCACCAGGTCGAGCGCGACGAGCCCGGACCGGATCCGGTGCGACATGCGGAAGTCGACGAACGTGCCGACGAGGGTGCCGGAGGCGAACGCGACGACCAGGTACGCGCGCATCTGCGGCCACGCGAACCCCCCGACCGGGCCGTCCTTGAGCAGCACACCCCAGACGGCGAGCAGCGCGATGAGCTGGAACGCGACGCCGCCGAGGGACAGCAGGAAGTTGCCGCGGTACGCGAGGGCGCTCAACGCCGCCGCCCTCGAGTGCGCGAGGTAGGGCTTCATCGCTGCAGCACCAGCTCCCCGCTGTACACCCGCCGGATGACGTCCTCGATGGACGGCTCGTCGACGCTGAAGTCGACCAGGCCGGCCAGGGGCGCGAGGGCCGCGACGACGTGCCCGGCGGTCATCGTGAACCGGTCGAAGCGCACCCCGAACTGCAGCGGCGTCTCCCCGGCCTCGATCGCCGCCCCGGGCAGCGCGGCGCGGACGTCGTCGAGCGGCACGGCGGTCTCGGTCTGCACGTTGAGGATCCGCTCGCGGGCGAACGCGTCCTTCACCGCCTCCAGGTCGCCGTCGAAGATGATCCGGCCCTCGTCGATGATGACGAGCCGCCGGCAGAAGCCCTCGATGTCGCCGAGGTCGTGGCTGGTCAGCATGACGGTGGTGCCCTCGTCGCGCACGGTGCGGAAGAACTCCCGCACCCGGTCCTTCACGGCGAGGTCGAGCCCGATCGTCGGCTCGTCGAGGTAGACGACCGGCGGGTCGTGCAGCAGCGCCGCGGCGAGGTCGGCCCGCATCCGCTGCCCGAGCGACAGCTTCCGGCCGAGGACCGGCAGCACCTCCCCGAGCTCGAGGACGTCCTCGAACCTGGCCATGCGCTTGCGGAACGTGCCGTGGTCGATGCCGTAGACGTCGCGCAGCACCGCGAGCGACTCGGACACCGGCAGGTCCCACCAGAGCTGGGTCCGCTGCCCGAACAGCACCCCGATCCTGTGCGACATCGCGATGCGGTCCTTCTGCGGCGACAGCCCGTCGATGCGGACCTCACCGGACGTCGGCACCAGGATGCCGCTGAGCAGTTTCACCGTCGTGGACTTGCCCGCGCCGTTGGGTCCCACGTACGCGACGGCCTCACCGGCCTCGATCGTCAGGTCGACGTGGTCGACGGCGGTCTTGTCCACGAACCGCCGCACGAAGAGATGTTTGACGGCCCCCCGCAGCCCCGGATCCTTGTCCGGCCTGCGGAAGACCTTGGTCAGTTGCCGAGCCTCCACAAGTGCCATCGATGGAGCCTAGTATTTCTTCGGGACGTGTATTAACCCGTTTTCCGCTCCTTGCCCGCGCTTGCGTGTGCGCCGCCTCACGTGGTGGATCGTGCCGGCGCCCGGCAGCGGTCCGCGGCACGGACCGCCGGCCGTGGGTGGTCCCGGCTAGGGCGCCTCGGCGGTCAGCGAACCGGACGGGGTCGTGGACGCGCCGGACAGGAACTTGGGGTGCTTGCTGCGCATGGTCGAGATGACCAGGTCGTAGGGCACGTCGTCGAAGTCGCCGTAGAACTTGAGGAACTCCATGTGCCGGCTGCCGTCGCCGTCGAACGGGTGGTGGAGGCTGTCGGCGCGGCCGTCGAACTCCAGCGGTGCCATGCCGTACAGCTTGCACAGCAGCTTGTTGAACACCGGCGTGGCCCTGACCCACCGCCCGTCCAGGTGCACCGTGGTCAGGCTGTGGAAGAACACGTCGCCGCCGACGAGGTCGCGCAGCCGGGGCGAGGCGAGGTGGTTGCGCACGTCGCCGTAGGTGATGCGGCTGGGGATGCCGGCCGCGCGCACCGCGGCCGCGTACACGATGGACTTGTGCATGCAGAAGCCGCGGCCGCGGCTGATGACGGCGCTGGCGGTCAGGCCGGCGCGGCTCAGGTCGGCGTGGTAGACGTCGTAGTGGATGCCGTCGCGGACGGCGTAGTAGAGCCGGACCGCCTTGTCGATGCCGGTGGCGCCCTCACCCAGGCCTGCCAGGGCCTTGCCGACGAAACCGGCCACGACGGGGTGGTCGTGGTCCAGGAACTCGGTGGGCTCGGTGAGCGCCGTCAGGTCCGCCGTCACGGCACGAGACTCCTCTCCGGACGCGGCGCCGCGTCCAGTGGCCGGTGCAGGCCCATCAGGGCGGCGAGCCGTTCCCGTTGGATCTCCGACGTGCCGGAGTAGATCGTGCCGGACACCGAGTTGCGCAGTTCCTGCTCCAGCCCGTACTCCGTCGTGTAGCCGTAGCCGCCGAAGATCTGCACGGCGGCGAGGGCGGAGCGCACGTTGCTCTCGCTGACGATCAGTTTGGTGCGGGCGACGTCGGCGGTCACGGTGCGGCCCGCGGCCAGCTTGCGGGCGGTCGTGTAGAGCCACATGCGAGCGGTTTCCACGTCGGTGCCCATGTCGACGATCCGGTGCGAGATCGCCTGGTAGCGGCCGATGTGCTCGCCGAACTGCCGCCGGGTGCGGGCGTAGGCGACGCAGCGGTCGAGCCGGTGCTGCATCTCGCCGAGGTTGACGACGAAGCCGCAGAGGATCTCCCACTGCATCACCGCGTCGAGGATGAGCAGGCCGGCGCCCTGCGAGCCGACCATGTCCGCGCGGGGCACCCGGACGTCGTCGAGGAACAGTTCGGCCAGCGGCGAGGTACGCAGCCCCATCTTGCCCACCGGCTGCCCGACGCTGAGGCCTGGCGTGCCGCGCGGCACCAGGAAGGTGCTGATCGCGGCCGGGTTGCCGAGCTTGCCGGTGCGGGCGTAGACGAGGATGACGTCGGCGATCGGCCCGTTGCTGACGAACGCCTTGCTGCCGTTGAGGACGAAGTCGTCGCCGTCGGGCACCGCCGTGGTCCGCATGGGGGTGATGTCCGAGCCGCCGGCCGGCTCGGTGACGGCGTGCGCCCCGATGATGCTGCCGGCGCAGACGTCCGGCAGGTACCGCTGCTTGAGCCGCGCCGACCCGAACCGGTGCAGGGCCACCCCGGTGCTGACCAGGTGGGTCACCGCGGAGAAGTTCAGGCCCCCGTCGCGGCACGCCGTGCCGAGGGCTTCGAGGGCGTACATCGTGGTCGGCAGGTCCTGGGCCAGTCCGCCGTACTGCTCGCCGAACGGCAGCCCGAACAGGCCGAGCTCGGCGAGCCGCTTCCAGCCCTCGGTGTCGAACGTGCCCGCCGCGTCGCGGTCGACGTGGTCCGAGCCCAGTGTCGCGGCGACCGCGAGCACGCCGTCGTGCAGCTCCTGTTGTTCCTGGGACCAGAGCATCTCAGTACTGGGAGAACTCGTCGGCGTCCAGCGAGTGCCGCTCGTCGCCGATCAGCGGCGGGTTGAACACGCTGATCAGTTCGAGCTCGCTGTCCGGGTCGGCGATGAGGAAGTGCGCGTCGTGCTCGTCGAGGGCGTAGAGGACACCGGGGGTGAGCTCGTACTCCTGGCCGTCCGCGGTGACCACCCGTCCCGTACCGCGGATGCACAGGCAGGCCTCCAGGTGCCGGCGGTACTGCAGCCGCGACTTGGTGCCCGGGCGCACCGTGGTGTGACAGACGGTGAAGCCCATCTTGTCGGCCTCGAGCAGGTAACGGCGGCTCAGGCCGTTGCCCCAGTCGACCGTCTTGGCCTGGCTCTGGTCCCGGACGATCATGGTCTCACTCCTTCACTGCCGCGACGGTGTCGCTGCCCTGGGTGTTGCGGGTGATGAAGCTGTCGACCGCCGTCACCGAACGGAAGTCGTCCGGGTTCAGGTCGATCTGGTCGAGGGCGACGGCGTACCGCTCGCTGACCCAGCCGACCAGCTCCAGCAGGCTGAGGCTGTCGATGACACCGTTGTCGAGCAGGTCGTAGTCGGCGGGCAGCTCGTCCGCCGGGGTTCCGGGCAGGTACCGCGTGACGAGGTACTCGCTGATCTCCTGTGTCTGGCTCATGCGGTCAGTTCCTTCGTGAGGCGGGCGCGGTCGACCTTGCCGGTGACGCCGACCGGCAGCGGGGCGCTGCGCAGGTCGAAGACCGCGGGGATGGCGGCGCGGGTGAGGTGCTGCGCGCACCAGGTGCGCACCTGCAGGCTGGTCAGCCCGGACGAGCGGGGCCGCAGGACGGCGGAGATCCTGGCCCCGGCCGCGGCGTCGGGCAACGCGACCACGGCGGCCTCGGCGACGTCGGGGTGGGCGAGCAGGACCTGCTCGACCTCCTCCAGGCTGACCCGCACGCCGCGGATCTTGACCTGGAAGTCGGTGCGCCCGACCAGCACGAGCCGGCCGCGGTCGTCGCGGGTGACCAGGTCACCGGTGCGGTACCAGGCGCGGCCGGCCCGGACCGGGAACCGGTCGCCGGCCAGGTACCCGACGGCCTGGAACGGCGTGGACACCACCAGCTCGCCGGTGCCGGGTCCGTCGAAGGGCTCCCCGTCGTCGCCGGCCAGGTGGGCGTGCACGCCGGGCAGCGGTGTCCCGAGCGGCAGCGGCGCTCCGTCGCGGGCCTCGTCCGCGCCGAACGAGTGGATGAAGCTGTCGTTGGTCTCGGTGCAGCCGTACACGTTGTGCAGGACCGCGCCGGGGAACAGCTCCGGCAGGGCGGCGCGCAGCGTGGGCGGCGTGTGCTCACCGGTCAGCACGACGTGCCGCACCTCCGGCACGGTGTGCCCGCCGTCGGCGGCGGACACGAGCAGCCGGTAGAACATCGGCACGGCCTGCACCACGTGCGGCCGGGTGGTGCTCACGAGGTCCAGCAGGTACGCGGGGTTGGCCGCCCGGTCGGGGTCGACGAGGACGACGGTGCCGCCGTGCGCCAGGGTGGCCCACACGTCGAGCAGGCTCAGGTCGAAGTTCAGCGGTGCGTGGCTGAGCACCCGGGTGCCGGCGCCCAGCGCGAACGTGTCGGCGGCCCAGCCGGTGAAGCGCCCCAGCGCCGCGCCGGTCAGCGGGACGATCTTCGGTACGCCGGTCGAGCCGGACGTGGTCAGCATCAGGCAGGTGTCCGGCGGCAGGTCCGGCGGGCCTGCCGGGACCGGCGCGGGGACCCAGTCGAAGGCACCGTCGCCGGTCGCGGCGGCGACGCCGGCGCACCCGGCCCGCTGGACCAGGTTGCCGGCCACCTGTGCGCCGAGGTCGACGGAGAGCAGCAGCACCGGCCGGGCGGCGGCGAAGCAGGCGAGGATCAGGGCGACGGTCTGCGGCGACTTCGCCGCGCGGACCGCGATCGGCTGCCCGGCCGGCAGGCCGAGCGCGTCGAGGGCCGTCCGGGCGGTCCCGCTCGCGGCGATGAGCTCGGCGAAGCTGGTCCCGCCGCCGCGGTGCACCACGGCGACGCGCTCGGGCGCGAGCCGGGCCGCGGCGTGCACGGCGCCGGCCGGCGACAGACCGGCGGGTGCGGCATCGGCCGGCGACAGACCGGCGTGCACCGCGTCGGCCGGCGACGGACCGGCGGGTGCGGCATCGGCCGCCGGCTGCCCGGCCTCCACCGCGTCGGCCGGCGGCAGGCTGGTCACGACTCCTCCCGGACCATCGGTGCGGCCGCCGCGACGGGCCGCTGCGGGGTGCGCCGCGGCTCCACGTCGTCGGAGGGCTCCGTGTCGTCGGAAGGCTCCGCCGCACCGGACGGTCGCCGCCACGCGCCGGGCCGCAGCTGGTCCTCGCCGAGCAGGATGCTCGCCACGATCACCACGCCGCCGGCGAGGACGTTCCAGGTGATCGCCTCGCCGAGGAACATCGCGCTGAGGATCAGGCTGATGAAGGGGACGAGGTAGTTCACCGCGGAGGCGCCGGTCGCGCCGATGTCGGCGATCAGCCGGTTGTAGAGGACGTACGCGAGGCCGGTGCCGAACACGCCGAGCGACACGATGCTCAGCACCACCTGCCAGGTGACCGACGACGGGGTGTCCCAGCCGAGGAACGGCTGCAGCGCGGCCAGCAGCACCGTCGCGACGAGGGTCTGGGCCGTCGCCGACGAGACCGGCGGGATGCCCCGGTCGGAGAGGAACTTGCGGACGAACACGGCGTGCGCGGCGTAGATCCCGGCGACGGCCAGGCAGGCCAGCTGGCCGCCGATCGTGCCGCCCAGCTCGGACCACGGCGCCATCACCAGCACGATCCCGGCGAATCCGAGGACCACCCCGGCCGTGCGCCGCGCGGTCGCCCGTTCGCTGCGCAGCTGCACGGTGGCCAGGGCCAGGGTCAGCAGCGGGGTGGCCGCGGTGAGCACCCCGGCCATCGAGGCGCTGGTGTGCTGCTCGCCCCAGGCCAGCAGCAGGAACGGGGCGACCATGCCGAGCACGGTGGTCACGGTGATGTGCACCCACACGAACCCGAACCGTGGCAGCCGGGACCCGGTGACGGCGGCCACGACCACCAGCACCGCCGATCCGAGGACCAGGCGGCCCAGCACCTGCTGGCCCGGGCTCAGCCCTTCGCCGGCGAGCTTGATCAGGGGGTAGCTGGAGCCCCAGATGATCCCCAGGGCGAGGAACTGCAGCGCGCTGACCTTCTTCACGACGACGCTCCCGCCAGCACCGGGATGCTGTCGCGCCCGATCTCCAGGGCCCGCGGGTCGATGCTGTCGTCGGCGAGCGCACCGCCGAGGTACCGCTCGTACGCGCTGAGGTCGAAGTTGCCGTGCCCCGAGAGCCCGAACAGGATCGTCCTGGCCACGCCCTCCTCGCGGGCCCGGAGTGCCTCGTCGACCGCGGCGCGGATCGCGTGGGTCGACTCGGGGGCGGGCACGATGCCCTCGGTCCGGGTGAACAGCACCCCCGCCTCGAAGCAGTCCCGCTGCCGCAACGCGACCGCCTCCATCAGGCCCTCCTCCACGACCCGGCTGACCAGCGGGGCGATGTTGTGCGCCCGCAGCCCACCGGCGTGCACGGGCGGCGGCACGAACTTGTGCCCCAGCGTGTGCGTCCGGGTCAGCGAGGTGAGCCCGGCGGTGTCGGAGAAGTCGTAGGCGATCCGTCCCTGCGTCAGCGACGGGCACGCGGCCGGCTCCGCGGCGACCAGCCGCACCTTCGGCCCGCCGTGCAGCTGCGCCCGCAGGAACGGGAACGCCAGGCCGGCCAGGTTGCTGCCGCCGCCCGCGCACGCCACCACGACGTCCGGGTATTCGCCGGCCTTCTCCATCTGCACGATGGCTTCCTGACCGATGACCGTCTGGTGCGCGCACACATGGTTCAGCGCGCTGCCGCGCGTGTAGCCCCACCGCGGGTCGGAGAAGGCGACCTGCAACGCCTCGGACTTCGCGACGCTCAGGCTGCCCGGGAAGTCCGGGTCCTCCTTGAGCACCGCGCGCCCGGCCTCGGTCTCCGTGCTCGGGCTCGGCGTGCAGCTCGCCCCGAACATCTGCATCAGCGAGCGATGGTGCGGCTTCTGCTGGAAGCTCACCCGCACCATGAAGACCTTGGCGTCCATGCCGAACAGCGACGCCGCGAACGAGATCGCGCTGCCCCACTGCCCGGCCCCGGTCTCGGCGATCAGACCCGACTTGCCGGCCCGCTTGTTGTAGTACGCCTGCGGGATCGCCGAGTTCGGCTTGAAGCTGCCGGTCGGGCCGACACCCTCGTACTTGAAGTAGATCCGCGCCGGCGTGTCCAGTGCCTTCTCCAGGTTGCGGGCCCGGATCAGCGGCGTGGGCCGCCACTGCGCGTAGAACTGCCGCACCTCACCCGGGATCTCGAACTCCGGCTCCCGGCTGAGCTCCTGGTCGACCAGCGCCTCCGGCATCGTGCGCAGCATGTCGTCGCGGGTCACCGGCCCGCCCGTCGCCGGGCTCAGCGCCGGCGCCACGTAGTCGAGGTCGGCGGCCATGTTGTACCAGGTCTCGGGTAACTCCGAGGGGCTGAGATCGAACCGTACCGCCTCCATCGAGGCCGCCTCTCTGCGCAATGGACCGGAGGGTCGCGGCGGCCACGCCCCGAGATGGACGCCGAACGAGATTCATGTTCGGCACCAAACCCCGTGCGGGGGTAGGAGTTCCGGCCGATGCTAGGAGAAGCCCCAGTGCCCATGTGCCACCGTGAATGCTCCGACCCCCCGCGACGGACCCGTCCCGGGCGACCGAGCGCAGGGACGACCGCCATGATCCGTGAAGTCACCACCGACGACCTCGGCCTGCTCCACTCGCTGGTGCACGGCATGGCCGCCAGTGAGCAGGCGACCGACCAGATCAGCACCGACGAGACCGAGCTCGGCCGCGCCCTGTTCGGACCCGCCCCCGTCGCCTGGGCCCACCTCGCGATCGACGACACGACCGGCGACGCCGTCGGGTACACCCTGTGGGCGCTGGTCTACAGCACCTGGCGCGGCACCGCGATCCACGTCGACGACATCTACATCCGCGAGGACGCCCTCGGCACCGGTGTCGACACCGCCCTGCTGAGCACCCTCGCCGCGGTCTGCGCCGAGCGCGGCTACCGCCACATGCAGTGGTGGGGGCGGCCCACCAACGAGCCGACCGCCGCGTACTACCGCTCGATCGGCGCCGAGATCCCCTCCGTGCTCGGCGAGGACATCGCCGTCTACCGGCTCTGCGGCGCGCCGCTCGCCGACCTCGCCGCGCAGGCCTGCGGGGTATGACAAGAACCGGTGCGTGAAGCGTCCCGGGACGGCTTGATGTTCTGGTTCAGGTGGAAGACGTTGTCCGGGTCGTAGCGGTCCTTGAGCGCGGTCAGGCGGGCCAGCTTCGCGGGCGGGTAGGCGCGGCGCACCCCCGCGGCGCCCTCGTCACCCAGGGAGTTGACGTAGACGCCGCCGGAGAACGGCTCGAGCAGGGCCGCCGCGGCCCGTGCCACCGCCCGGCGGTCGTCGTCCTGGGCGGGGTCGGTCCACGAGGTGCCGGCGCCGAACTCGAACATGGTGTCGCGGTGGCCGAACGCGGTCGCGTCCTGCGGCACGTCGGCGATCGCGCCGCCGTACCCCTGCAGGCCCGCGCCGCAGTGCTCGCCGGCGGCGATGAAGGCGTCGACGGCCGCGTCGGGCATCGACTTGAGGTAGTGCGAGCGACCGTACCGGCGCAGGGCGTGCCGGCCCGAGGTGTCGTCGCGGCGCTGCAGCCGCAGGTACGACATGGGCTGCCGGGTCACGGCGCCACCCTGGACGAACGCCGGCGAGAAGGAGCCGGGCCCCGTCCAGACGTAGCCGAGGGTGAGGGTGCCGGGGCCGCTGGACGCGGTGAACGTCGCCTGCCGCGGCGCGGTGAGGTGCTCGTCGCGCCAGCGGCGCATCGCCGCGTGCCGGGCGTCGCCGGTGAACACGGCCTCCACGACGAGCGCCGACGTGCCGGTGTCGTGCAGCGCGAACTCGAACCCGGTGACGATCCCGAAGTTGCCGCCGCCGCCCTTCAGCCCCCAGAACAGGTCCCCGTCGCTCACCCGCAGCACCTCCCCGTCGGCGGTGACGAGGTCGTAGGACAGCACGTTGTCGCAGGCGAGGCCGTGCTGCCGGGCGAGCCAGCCCATCCCGCCGCCAAGGGTGAGGCCGCCGACCCCGGTGTGCGAGACGTTGCCCGCGGTGGTCGCCAGGCCGTAGCGCTGGACGGCGTCGTCGAGGGCGCCCAGCAGCGCGCCGCCCTGCACGTACGCGCGACGCCGCACCGGATCGACGCTCACCCGCCCCATCGGGGTCAGATCGATCATCATGCCGCCGTCGGTGACCCCGAAGCCGGCGGCGCTGTGACCGCCGCACCGCACCGACACCTCAAGGCCGCGCTCCCGGGCGGAGCGGACGGCGGCGGCCACGTCCTGGGCGGACCCGCACCGCACGATCATCGCCGGCCGCCGGTCGAACATCGCGTTCCACACCTGCCGGGCGTCGTCGTAGCCGCGGTCGCCGGGCCGGAGCACCTCTGCTGTCCCTGTCGTCGTCATGCACTCAGCTTCACGCGGATTGGACCCTGCGGTAAGGTCCGTTTTCGTGGCCCGCGAGAGGACCAATCCGGAGCTGCTCGTCGCGCTCGACCCGGCCGGCGGACCGCTGCACCGCCAGCTGGAAGCGGCGATCAGGGCGGGCATCCGCGGCGGCCGGCTCGTCGTGGGCAGCGCGCTGCCGTCCAGCCGGGCACTCGCCGCGTCGCTGGGCGTCTCCCGTGGCGTGGTCGTCACGGCGTACGAACAGCTGACCGCCGAGGGCTACCTGACCGGCCGGTCCGGCGGGTACACCACGATCGCCACCGGACCGGTCCCCACGGCCGCGCCGCCGCCCACGGCCCCGCCGCCGGCCCGGATCAGCTTCGGCTACGGGCGCACCGACGTGTCGCGCTTCCCCCGCGCCGCGTGGCTGCGCTCCATCCGGCGGGTGCTGACGACGGCGCCCTTCGACCGGTTCGGCTACACCAGCGGCCAGGGCACCCCCGAGCTGCGCGCCGCTCTCGCCGAATACCTCAACCGGGTCCGCGGCACCGACGCCCGCCCCGAGACGATCGTCGTCTGCGCCGGCTACGCCCAGGCCGCGAACCTGCTGATCCAGGTGCTCCGCGCGGCCGGCGCCACCCGCCTCGCCGTCGAGGACCCCTCCGGCGACGACGACGCCCGCCCCCTGGCCCACGCCTGCGGCATGACCGTGACCGGCGTCCCCGTCGGCCCCGACGGCATCGACGTCACGGCCCTCACCGGCGTGGCCGCCGACGCGCTCGTGCTCACCCCGTCGCACCAGTGGCCGACCGGCGGCGTCCTGCCCGCGGGCGCCCGCACCGCCGTCATCCGCTGGGCGGCCGATCACGACGCGCTGGTCGTCGAGGACGACTACGACGCCGAGTACCGCTACGACCGGGCCGCCGTCGGCGCCATGCAGGGCCTCGCCCCGGACCGGGTCGCATACGTCGGCTCCGCCAGCAAGACCCTCGCGCCCGGCCTGCGGCTCGGCTGGATGGTCCTGCCGCCCCGGCTCGTCGCTCCGGTCGTCGCGGCGAAGGTCCTCGCCGACCGCGGCTCCCCGGCCCTCGATCAGCTGACCTTCGCCGACTTCCTGACCAACGGCGAGTTCGACCGCCACCTGCGCCGGATGCGGCCGCTGTACCGCCGGCGCCGCGACACCCTCCTGGCCGCCCTCGCCCGGCACACGCCGCAGCTGCGGCCGGTCGGGATCGCGGCGGGCCAGCACCTCGTCGCCTGGCTCCCGCCCGACCTGTCCGAGCCCGCGGTGGAGGCGGCCGCGCTGGCGAGGGGACTCGCGGTGTCCGGCGTCGGGCGCTTCCGCCTGGCCCCCGGCCCGCCGGGCCTGCTCTTCGGCTACGGCCACCTCTCCACCGACACCATCGAGGAGGCCGTGACCCTCCTCGCGTCCGCCCTGCACGACCTGACCTGACGGCCGGAACGCTCTCGGACACCAGCGCGAACCAACCGGCCGACGAAAAGCAACCCGTCGACAATCGGCCTGCTCCACGCCAGGCGCTGACGTCGAGACCGACAGCAGGGCCGCATGTCGGTGCTCCGCCATACGAATGGCGCCACCGACCGGCCGTCCGTCAGCACCGAGAAGCCGCGCGGTTCTCAGGGATGCCGCCGGCCGGAGCCAGCGCGAACCGATAGGTCTCCCGGATCACCCGCCTGGCACCCCGCCAGACCCTGGCGCTGCCCGAGGCGGCCCAGTTCTTCCTCGGCAAGATTCAGGACCGGGCCGACTCAATCGTGATCTGGGAACGTGGTCATCTGCCGGCGAACGAGCACGGCGGCTGGGCGACCGCCCAGTACGGCGACCGTACATGGGCGGACTTCATCAAGCTCCTGGACGAATCCGGCGCCGCTGAACTGGTCCCACAGAACGCCGGCGGCCAGTCCAAGCTGCGGGTCAAGTTCATCTCTTCCCTGACGGCCCTGCGGGGCAGGGACCTTACCGACGAGACGGCCGCCCGGTTCTGGGAGATGGCCGAGGCACGCAGGTGATCAGCGGCGACCTGGGCCCGTCGACCTGCCGCACCGCGGCGGAGCCGTCAGCCGAGCAGGCGGGCGGCGTCCTGCCGTGAGGTGATCCGGATGAAGGTGAGGTCCCCGCGCTCGGCCGAGGCCGTCGTGTAGCGCTCGTGGTAGACACGGTGGCGGGTCCAGGCCCAGCGCAGCAGGGACTTCTGCGGGTCGAGGCGGAACAGGCTGCCGAGCGTCTCGTGGTTGCCGTTCCACAGCGGCTCGCGGGTGACGCCGCGGCGGATCGTGCGCCACAGCAGTTGCCGGATCACGGTGCGCCGGGGGAGGTCGAACCAGACGACGGTGTCCGCCCGTGCCCAGATCAGGTCGCGGACGGCGCTGTAGTTGCCGTCGATCACCCAGCCGTCGCCGTCGGCGAGCTCGCCGACGGTCCTGCGGAACTCGGTGGCTTCGATCGGCTCCCAGTCCGCGAGGTGGTGGATCGCGTCGAGCTCCACGAACGGCACGCCGAGGCGCGCCGCGAGGGCGCGGCCGAGGGTCGACTTGCCCGAACCCGAGTTGCCCACCACCGACACCCGACGCATCGCTCGAAAATACGCCGGGTGCACCGGTCCGCTCGGACGGTGGGCGGGCCGGGTGAACGGCTGAGGAGACGTTCACCGCCGGCGCGGTACTTTGATCGCTCACGACGGGTGCGAGTTGTGGAGGGCCGGTGCAGGTCACGCCGCTCTCCGGCAGGCTGTGGGTCAGCGTGCTCGGGGACATGACCGCGACGGTCGACGGGGCGCTCGTCGACCTCGGCGGGCGGCGCCAGCGGGCCGTGCTCGCGGTGCTGGTGGTCAACCGGGGCGACATCGTGCCCACCGACCGGCTCATCGACCACATCTGGGGCGACCGGCCACCCGCGAACGCGGCCGGGGCGCTGCAGGCGTACGTCTCGCACCTGCGGCGCCGCCTGGAGCCCGGCGCGACGGCGCGGGCGCGCGGCAACGTGATCGTGTCCAGGCCGCCCGGCTACGCGCTGACCCTGGACGCCGGGGGCGTCGACGCGTGGCGCTTCGACCGGGGGGTCACCGCGGCGCTCGGCACCGCCGACCCCGCCGCGCAGCGGGACCTGCTCGACGCGGCGCTGCGGCTGTGGCACGGTCCCGCGTACGCCGAGTACGCGGACGAGCCCTGGGCGCAGGCGGAGGCGGCGCGCCTCGGCGAGCTGCGCGAGGTCGCCCGGGAGCAGCTCCTGGCGGCGCGGCTCGCGCTCGGCGACAGCGCGCTGCTGGTCCCGGAGCTCGAGACGCTCGTGGCGGAGGCGCCGTTGCGGGAGCAGCGCTGGCGGCTGCTGGTGCTGGCGTTGTACCGCGCGCACCGGCAGGGCGACGCGCTGGGGGCGCTGCGCAAGGCCCGGCAGACGCTGTCGGAGCAGCTCGGCGTCGACCCGGGACCGGCCCTGCGCGCCCTGGAGGCGGAGGTCCTCGCCCAGTCCGAGTCCCTGGACGCACCGCCACGACCGGCGCCGACCGTGCCGGGCGCAGCAGCGATTCCGGGCGTGGCAGCGGTGCCGGGCGTGCCGGCGGTGCCGGGCGTGCCGGACGGGAGTGATCCGGAGGCAGCGGAACGGACGTCCGGGACGCACGCTTCGCCGGTGGCGGCGGCAGGTCCGGCCACGGGAGCGCCGCAGGCGCCTGGGGAGCCGACGACGGTACATCCGCGGAAACCGGCGGATGAGCACCTTGTCGATCGCGATGGAGAGGTCGCGGAGCTGCGGCTCGCGGCGGCCGACGCGTTCGGAGGGCTGCCGCGGCTGGCGATGATCGAGGGACCTGCCGGGATCGGCAAGAGCCGGTTGCTGACGGAGGCACGCAGGATCGCGGACGGTCACGGGGCGCTCACGCTGACCGCGCGAGGGAGCCAGCTGGAGAAGGAGTTCGGCTTCGGCGTCGTGCGGCAGCTGTTCGAGGCGCTGCTCACCGACCCGGCCGGGCGCGCAGGGCTCCTCGCGGGCGCCGCCGCGTCCGCCGCGTCCGTGTTCGACCTCAGCGAGACCGCCGGGGGCGGCAGCGAGCGCGGCGACCACACGTTCGCGGCGCTGCACGGCCTCTACTGGCTGACCGCCAACGTCGCCGCGACCAGGCCCGTCACCATCGTCGTCGACGACCTGCAGTGGTGCGACACCGGTTCGCTGCGGTTCCTGGCGTACCTGGTGCGCCGGCTCGACGGCCTGCCGGTGCTGCTCGTGGCCACCCTGCGGACGGGGGAGCAGTACGAGGACGAGGCGCTGCTCGCGGAGCTGCAGCTCGACCCCGCGGCCACGCCGGTGCGGCCCGGGCCGCTGAGCGCCGCCGGGGTCGCCGACCTCGTCCGGCGGCGGCTCGGCGACGGCGCCGAACCCCGGTTCGTCGCCGCCTGCCACCGCACCACGTCCGGCAACCCGCTGCTGCTGCGGCAGCTGCTGCGCGCCCTGGAGAGCAACGGCGTGCTGCCCACCGACGCGCACGCCGGCACCGTCACCGCCATCGGCTCCCGGGCCGTGTCCAGCATGGTCCTCATCCGGCTGCGGCGGATGCCGGCGGCCGGCACCGCCGTCGCGCGGGCGATCGCGGTCCTCGGCGACGGCGCCGGGCTGCCGACCATCGCGGCCCTCGCCGGCGTCGACGAGCCCGCCGCGGCGGCCGCCGTCGCCGCGCTCGCCCGGGCCGAGGTGGTCCGGCACGAGTACCCGGTCGGGTTCGTGCACCCGCTCGTCCGCGACGCCGTCTACCAGGACCTGCCGCCCGGCGAGCGGCAGCTGCACCACGAGCGGGCCGCCAGGGTCCTCAGCGGGCTGTCGGCGGCGCCGGAGCAGGTCGCCGCACACCTGCTGCAGATCCCCGAACGCGCCGACCAGTGGGTCGTCGACGTGCTGCGGGTCGCGGCCGGCACCGCCCTGCACCGCGGCGCACCCGAGGGCGCCGCCGCGTACCTGCGCCGGGCCCTCGCCGAGCCGCCCGCGCCCGCTCAGCGGCCCGCGGTGCTGCTGCAGCTCGGGCAGGTCGAGACGCTCAACGACGGGCCGGCCGCGATCGCGCACCTGCGGGCCGCCTACGACGACCCGATCACCGACCCCGCGACGTTCGCCGCGGTGTCCCGGATGCTCATCCACACGCTGATCTTCACCGGGCCGGAAGGCAACGCGCCGGAGTTCGCGCGGCGGGCGTCGGCGCGCCTCGCGGCGGAGTTCGTGGACGAACGGCAGGGACTGCAGGCCCTCGAACGCATCGCCGGCTACATGTACAGCGGCGACCCCGGCTCGTTCCCCGCCGAGCGGCCGGTGATCACCGGCGACGGGCTCGGTGCGCGGATGCTGGCCGCCTGCCACGGCTGGGAGCTCCTCGCCAAAGGGATCCGCCGCGCCGAGTCGGCGGAGCTGGCCCGCTTCGCGCTCGCCGACGGTGTCCTCATGCGCGGCGACCCCGGGCTCTTCTGGGTCATCGCCGGGGTCGTCCTGGAAGCCGCGGACGAGGACGCCGGGACGCTGTGGGTCGACGCGCTGAAGCTCGGGCACACCCGCGGCTCGATGTTCACCGTCCTCGCCGCGCAGCTGTGGGGCGGCTGGCGGGAGTGGCAGCGCGGCGACCTGCCCGAGGCGTGCATCTCCCTCGTCGCGGCCAACGAGCAGAGTCTGCGCTGGGGCGGCGTCCCCGCGATCGGCATCTCCTACGGCGAGGCGTACCTGGTGCGGGCCCTCGTCGACCGCGGCGAGCTGGGGGAGGCGCGGGCGTTCGTCGACGAGCACCGCGACCGGCCGCGGGTCGGCGACGGGATCCGGCTGTTCACCCAGGCGGAGGCGGCGCTGCTCATGGCGGAGGGGCACTTCGCGGCGGCCCTGGCGCTGCTGCGCACGTGGCACGACGGCAACCCGATGTGGTTCGAGGAGCGTTCCCTGCGCGCCGCGGCACTGGTCGCGCTCGGAGAGACCGAAGAAGCGCTTTCTCTCGCTCTATCGGAGCTGTCGGACATGCGGCGGTGGGGGGCGCCGCGGGCCGTCGGGCGGGCGCTGCGGATCGTGGGGGAGCTGCGGCGGGACCGGGACGACCTGGCGGCGGCCGTCGAGCTCCTCGCCGGCACCCGCGCCCGGCTGGAGCACGCGCGGGCGCTGTTCGCCCTCGCGGCCCTCGACGGTGACCCGGCGATGCTGTTCGACGCGCTGCGCCTCGCCGAGGAGTGCGGCGCCGGGCCGTTGCGGGCCGCGGTCGCCGCCGCGCTCACCGGCCTCGGCGAGACCGTGCCCGCGGAGCCGTCGGTGTCGCTGACCACCGGCGAACGCCGCATCGCGTCCCTCGCCGTCGGCGGCGCCGACGACCGCGACATCGCCCAGGCGCTGTTCCTCACCCCGCACACCGTCAGCGACACCCTCGCCGCGATCCGCCGCAAGCTGGGCGTCACCACCCTCGCGGAGCTGCGCGCGCACGTCTGACTCAGGTGCTTCTCAAGTTCGCTCCAAGACCGCCGCCGCAGCGTGGACGGCATGACCACTGTTGCGAACTCACTGCGCGGCCTCTGCGGCGGCGCGCTCCACCTTCCCGGCGACCCCGGCTACGACACCGCGCGCATGCCGTGGAACGTCACCGTCGACCAGCGGCCCGCCGCCGTCGCGTACCCGGCCGACGCCGCCGAGGTCGCCGCGGTCGTCCGCGCCGCCGCCGTCGCCGGGCTGCGGGTCGCGGCGCAGGGCACCGGCCACAGCGCCGGCCCGCTCGGCCCCCTCGACGACGTCGTCCTGCTCCGCACGTCCGCGATGACCGGCGTCACGGTCACCGGCCGGACCGCCCGCGCCGAGGCCGGCGCGCTGTGGGTCGACGTCGTCGAGCAGGCCGCGCCGCACGGGCTCGCCGCGCTGCACGGCTCCTCACCCGACGTCGGGGTCGTCGGCTACACCCTGGGCGGCGGCATCGGCTGGTACGCCCGCGCCCACGGCCTGCAGTGCAACGCCGTCACGGCCGTCGAGCTCGTCACCGCCGACGGCACCCTCCTGCGCGTCGACGCGGCGTCCGAGCCCGACCTGTTCTGGGCGTTGCGCGGTGGCGGTGGCAACTTCGGCGTCGTCACCGCCGTCGAGTTCGACCTGATCCCGGTTTCGCGGGTGTACGCCGGGATGCTCGCCTGGGACTGGCGGGAGGCCGGGCGGGTGCTGCCCGCGTGGCTCGACTGGGCCGCGACCGCGCCCGCCGAGGTGACCACGGCGCTGCGGCTGCTGCAGGTGCCGGCGATTCCGCAGCTGCCGGCGGTCCTGCACGACCGGCAGGTCGTCGCGATCGACGGCGCCGTCCTCGGGCCGGCCGGACCGGACCTGCTCGCGCCGCTACGGGCTTTGAAGCCGTTCCTGGACACCTTCGACGACGCGCCCGCCGCGTCGCTGATCCGGCTGCACCTCGACCCGGAGGGCCCGACCCCGTCGGTGTCGCGGTCGGCGCTGCTCGGCGACCTGCCCGCGGCCGCCGTCGACGCGCTCCTCGCCGTCGCCGGACCGGGCTCCGGGTCGTCGCTGCTCGTCCCGGCGGAGCTGCGCCAGCTCGGCGGCGCCCTCGGCCGTCCCGCGCCGGGCGGTGGGGCGCTGTCCGCGCTCAACGGGTCGTTCGCGCTGTTCTCCGCCGGGATCGCGGCCACCCCGGCGATGGGGGAGGCGGCGGTCGCCGACGCCGCCCGGGTCGCGGCGGCGATGGCGCCGTGGACGACCGGCGCCTACCTGAACTTCGCCGAGGAACGCGTCGAGGCATCCGCCGCGTTCGGAGCGTCCGCGTTGCGGCGGCTGCGGTCGATCCGCGCCGCCGTGGACCCGTCCGGGTTGTTCGTCGCCAACCATTCCATCTGAACGTCGCCGACCGGCATCCTCTTCGCGGGGTGCCGGTCATCGCGGCGTCCTAACCTGCGGGGCGTGGCACTCCCGATGCTCGCCGCGCAGCGGCCCCTGCCCGCCCAGGTGGCGGTGTACGCGTTCGTGATCGTGCCGTTCCTGGCGCTCGTCACCGCGGTCCCGTTCGCCTGGGGCTGGGGCCTCACCTGGCTCGACGTCGCCCTCGCGGCGGCCTTCTACACGGTGACGTGCCTCGGTGCGACCGTCGGGTTCCACCGGTACTTCACCCACGGCGCGTTCAAGGCCCGCCGCTGGCTGCGGATCGCCCTCGCCGTCACCGGCAGCATGGCCGTGCAGGGACCGATCCTGCACTGGGTCGCCGACCACCGCCGGCACCACGCGTTCGCCGACAAGGAAGGTGACCCGCACTCGCCGTGGCTGTTCGGCACCGGCCCGGCGGCGCTCGTGCGCGGCTTCTGGCACGCGCACCTCGGCTGGGTCCTCGACCGCGACCTCACCAACCAGCAGCGGTTCATCCCCGACCTGCTCGCCGACCGCGACATCCGGCTCGTGCACCGGCTCTTCGGCCCGCTGACCGTCGTCACCCTCGCGCTGCCGGCCGTCATCGGCGGGCTCGTCACCTGGAGCCTGTGGGGCGCGGTGACCGCGTTCTTCTGGGCGGGCCTGGTGCGGGTCACCGCCCTGCACCACGTCACCTGGTCGGTGAACAGCGTCTGCCACATGATCGGCGAGCGGCCGTTCGCGGCGCGGGACCGCTCGGCGAACTTCTGGCCCCTCGCGATCCTCAGCATGGGCGAGTCGTGGCACAATCTGCACCACGCCGATCCGACCAGCGCCCGGCACGGCGTCCTGCGCGGGCAGATCGACATCTCGGCCGCGCTGATCCGGCTCTTCGAGAAGGCCGGCTGGGCCTGGGACGTCCGCTGGCCCACGCCGTCGCGCTTGGCGCGCCTACAGCGCGCCTAAAGGTAGACGTCCACCCTGCCGCTGAACATGCCGTTGGTCTGTGACAGCCGCTGCGCGGACAGCGCGTCGGTGGACCGGTCGAACTGCAGGCGGGCCTCGTCCGCCCGCTGCCGCAGCTGATCCTCCAGGCGCTGCTGGTCCTGGATCCGCTGCTGGTCGTCCATGCGCCGCTGCTCCTGCACCCGCTGCTGCTCGACGCGGTACTGGTCGTCGCGGACCTGCTGCAGGTCGTCGGAGCGACGCTGGTCCTGCCGGGTCAGGTCCTGCCGGACCGACTGCTGGTCATCGACCCGGCGCTGGTCCTCCAGGCGCTGGTCCTGCACCCGCTGCTGGTCCAGGCGGTCCTGCTGGGACCGCTGGTCGTCGAGGCGCTGCTGGTCCACCAGGTCCGTCGCGCGCTGCTGCGACACCTGTGTGGCGGTGAGGCCGGTGGTGGTCGCTGCTACCGGTGTGATCGACATCGCGCATCCCCGTCCTGCGACGTGACTACTCTCTGAGTGCTCCTGATGACTCAACGTTACCCGCTGTGGCCGCCCGCAACCGCCCGACCGCCTACCTGGTGCCTGCTGTTACCCATGTGTTCGATGAGCCCCGGGAATCCCGCGAGCCGGGACGCCGCAGTTCGCTGCAACCGCTTTCCGGACCGTAGGGTGGGACGCGCGAGACGCCGGTCACGTTCTGGAATCGTTGCTGTGTGCGGCGGTTGACTCGTAGTGTCACGGCGGCAGTCCGAGGAGAGGCGCGCATCCATGCCCAGCGACAACGGCACGTTCGGCGAGCACGTCACGATCCCGCAGGAGTCCGACGACCGGCTCGCCCCACCGGCGACCGTCGTCATCTTCGGCGCCTCGGGCGACCTGACCCGGCGCAAGCTGATCCCCGCGATCGAGAGCCTCGCCAGGCACAACCGGCTCACCGGGCAGTTCGCCGTCGTCGGCGTCGCGCGGACCCCGATGGACGACGACCAGTTCGTGCACGCCGTGCTCGGCGACCGCGGCCTGTCCGGCATGCCGCAGCTGGCCGGCGCCGTGCGGTACATCGCCGGTGGCTACGACGACCCGGAGACCTACAAGCGCCTCGCCACCGTCCTCGACGAGCTCGACCGCGACCGTGGCACCGCCGGCAACCGGATCTTCTACCTGTCGACCCCCGCCGAGGCGTTCCCGCTCGTCATCAACGGCCTTGCCGGCGCCGGCCTGCACCAGGCCCGCGAGGACGCCTTCGCCCGTCTCGTCATCGAGAAGCCGTACGGGCACGACGAGGGCAGCGCCAAGCAGCTCGACGCCACCGTGCACGCCGCGTTCGACGAGTCGCAGGTCTTCCGCATCGACCACTACCTGGGCAAGGACACCGTCCAGAACGTGCTCGCGCTGCGCTTCGCCAACGCCATCTTCCAGCCCATCTGGGACCGCACCTGGGTCGACCACGTGCAGATCACCGTCGCGGAGACCCTCGGTGTCGGCACCCGCGGCAGCTTCTACGAGCACGCCGGCGCGATGCGCGACATCGTGCAGAACCATGTGCTGCAGGTCCTCGCCCTCGCCCTCATGGAGCCGCCGGCCTCCTTCAGCGCCGAGGCCGTCCGCAACGAGAAGGTCAAGCTCCTGCAGGCCATCCGTCTGCCGAGCGGCCGGGCCATCGACGACATCGCGGTGCGGGGGCAGTACACCCGCGGCGGCTCCCGGTCCGAGCTGATGGCCGGCTACCGCGAGGAGCCCGGTGTGGACCCCCTGTCCCGCACGGAAACCTACGCGGCGCTGCGCCTCGACGTCGACAACTGGCGCTGGGCCGGCGTGCCCTTCTACGTGCGCACCGGCAAGCGGCTGCCGAGCCGGGTGACCGAGGTCGCCCTGCAGTTCCAGCGCCCGCCGCACCTGCCGATCCCCAACCGCCAGCTCACCGAGCTGCAGCCCGACGCCCTCATCCTGCGCATCCAGCCCGACGAGGGCATCGCCCTGCGCTTCGGCGCGAAGGTCCCGGGCCACTCCTTCCGCGTCCGCTCCGCCAGCATGGACTTCTCCTACGACAAGACCTTCCGCGAGGAGTCGCCGGAGGCCTACGAGCGCCTCCTGCTGGACGCCCTGATCGGCGACACGACCCTGTTCATCCGCTCCGACGAGGTCGAGCAGTGCTGGCGGATCGTCGACCCCATCCTGGAGCGCTGGGCCGAGGACACCGGCCCGATCCCCACCTACGAGGCCGCGTCCTGGGGTCCGACCGAGGCCAACCGCCTCATCGAGCGCAGCGGCCGCGCCTGGCGTAACACGGTTTCCCGCGCGTAGCTCCGCTACAGCTCACCGCCCCACGCTTCGCGCGGGTCCCGCCGGGGGCTGCTCACCCCGGACCCCCGATGCGCCGCGAGCGGCGCACAGTCCGCGCGTGCCGCGCTGGCTGGGATCCGCTCACGCGGCATCATCGGTGACGGGCCGCCGTCGGTCAGTTCCTCTGCGCGACGTCAGCTGTCTTCGTGGCTGGAGTGCGGGTCGGCCGGTGCGTAGGGGCGCTCGGGTGGCAGGAGGGTCCTGGCCTCGTCGAGGGAGCCGGACCGGACCAGGGCGTGGATGGTGCGGGCCAGCGGGGTGACGTCGTCGATGGCGGTGGTCCAGGTGTCGACGTAGTCGTGGACGGCCGGGCCGCTCAGGCCGAGCTGCAGGCTGCGGTGGTCCAGGGGGCGCAGGTGCAGGTCGCGTTCCGGGTCCCACTGGACGCGGACCGGGCTGGTGCGCAGCTGGGCGGACCAGGCGGCCCGGCCGGCGTGGACGGCCGGGGAGTAGTGGCTGAGGCAGGCGCCGGCGACCGCCGCGTCGAAGCCGGTGCGCTGCAGGCGGATGGCGAGGACGTGTTCCTGGCCCTCCTTGGTGGCCCAGCCGCTGCGGTACATCATCCAGAGGAACGACGGCTTGATCCAGGTCATGCGGTCGCGCTTGAACGGGGGCGCGAAGCGTTGCGCCCGCAGG
This sequence comes from Dactylosporangium sp. NPDC005555, assembly GCF_040605635.1. Taxonomy (NCBI): domain Bacteria; kingdom Bacillati; phylum Actinomycetota; class Actinomycetes; order Micromonosporales; family Micromonosporaceae; genus Dactylosporangium; species Dactylosporangium sp. NPDC005555. The sequence continues at coordinate 172,310 of NZ_JBEXDG010000007.1, read as the reverse complement.
GCCGGCAGGGCGATGGCGGGGCCGTAGGCCTGGTAGACGGTGATCGTGGTGTCGTCGTGGAGGGCGCGGATCTCGTGCACCCGCCGACCGTAGAAGGTTAGGGTGCGGTGTGTCATTCGCATTGAACGATCTGCCCGCCGTGGCCGGGGACGTCGCCGCGCACCTGGAGGCGGCAGGGTTCACGGAGTCCGCACAGTTGCGGCAGACCCTGGCGCTGGCCGAGGAGGTCGGGGAGTTCGTCGGGGCGGTGCGGCGGCACGCGGGGATGGCCCGGCGGTCGGGGCCGTTCAGCGACGTGGAGGCCGAGCTCGCCGATGTGGTGCTGACCGCGTTCGTCACGGCGCACACGATGGGCATCGACCTGCGGCAGGCCCTGGAGGACAAGCTCGCGGTCGTCTACTCGCGGGGCTGGAAGGAGTAGAGCGGGCCAGGATCCAGGCCCATCGCCGCGAAGTTGCCCTCGATCTCGAGGCTGACCAGGCCGTGGACCCGGCTCCACAGCTCGACCGCCCGTAGCGCCACCGCGGGGTCGACGTCGGGGATGCCCCGGCGGGCGGCCCAGGCGGACAGTGCGGCGGACAGCGCGGGCGGCGGGGCGGGGCCGGGCGACAGCGTGGGGATGAGCAGGTTCATCAGCTCCTGCGCGGCGGCGACGAGCCGGTCGGCGTGCGCGTCGTAGCCCGGTAGCGGGGCGGCGAACAGCAGCCGGTAGCGGTGCGGCTGGGCGAGGGCCCACGCCCGGTAGGCGTCGACGAAGGAGCCGGCGCCGGAGAGGGCCGCGCGCAGGTCCTGGTACGCGTCGAGGATCAGCTCGGTGAGCAGCTCGTCGCGGCCGGCGAAGTAGCGGTACAGCGCGGGGCCGGAGACACCGAGCTCCTTGGCGATCGCGTTGATCGACAGCGCCTGGGCGCCGCCGGCCGCGAGCTGGCGCAGCGCGGCGGACTTCACCTCGTCGCGGATCTGGGTGCGGAAGCGGCCGCGCATGTCACTCATGTCCGTCATCGTCCTGTGTTGCCTTTCCGGTGCGGTGTCTGGCATGCTCGTGTTAGAGCTTCTAACGTAAGTTACACCATCTAAGGAGAATGCCGTGCGAGCAACGGAGATCGTCCTGCCGGGCGTCGGCGAGCCGGAGACGCTGCAGGTCAGGAGCCGCGAGCTGGAGACGCCCGGGGCCGGCCGGGTCGTGGTGCGGGTCGAGGCGAGCGGCGTCTCGTTCGCCGAGCAGCAGATGCGCCGCGGCAAGTACTACGACATGCCCCCGTTTCCGTTCGTGCCCGGCTACGACCTGGTCGGCGTGGTGGAAGGCACCGGCCGGCGGGTCGCCGCGCTCACCAAGACCGGCGGCTGGGCCGACCGGGTCGTGCTCGACGAGGCCGACCTGGTCCCCGTGCCCGACGGCGTCAGCGCCGCCGAGGCGGAGACCGTCGTCGTCAACGGCGTCACCGCCTGGCGGATGCTGCACCGCGCCGCGAAGGTCCGCGAGGGCCAGACGATCGTGGTGCTCGGCGCCAACAGCGGGGTCGGCACGATCCTCGTCCAGCTCGCCCGGCACGCCGGGATCCGGGTCATCGGCACCGCCTCGCCGAAGCACCACGACGCGCTGCGCGCCCTCGGTGTCGAGCCCGTCGACTACCGCGCGGACGACGTCCCGGCCCAGGTCCGGCGGCTGGCGCCGCAGGGGGTCGCGGCGGTGTTCGACCACGTCGGCGGGCCCGGGATCGCCGGCTCGTGGCGGATGCTCGCCAAGGGCGGCACCCTCGTCGGCTACGGCAGCGCCTCCACCCGCGACCACCCCGGCGACCCGCGGCTGCCGGTGCTCAAGCTCGTCGCGAAGCTGCTGTGGTGGAACGCGCTGCCCAACGGGAAGCACGCCACGTTCTTCGACCTGTGGAAGGGCCGGCGCGACGTGGAGCGGTTCCGCCGGCAGCTGCGCGAGGACCTGACCGCCGTGCTCGACCTCGTCGCCGCCGGGAAGGTCGCCGCCCGGGTCGCGAAGGAGTTCCCGCTGCGCGAGGCCGCCGCCGCCCTGCGCTACGCCGAGACCGCGGGCGTCGCCGGCAAGGTGATCCTGACCCCGTAAGGCGGACGGCACCGCGCGGGCAGGCGGCCGGACGGCCCGGAAATATCATTAGCTGGGCTAACGAGCTATATTGGCCTGGTGGAAGCAGTCGCCGTGCGCATCGAGGGGTTGCGGCACAGGTTCAAGGAGACCGTCGCGGTCGACGGCCTGGACCTGGTCGTCGACGAGGCCGAGATCTTCGGCCTGCTCGGCCCCAACGGCGCCGGCAAGACCACCACCATCCGGGTGCTCACCACGCTGCTGCCCCCGCAGGAGGGCGCGGTCGAGGTGTTCGGCCTCGACGTCCGCCGGCGCAGGATGGCCGTGCGCCGGCTGATCGGCTACGTGCCGCAGGCGCTGTCCGCGGACGCCGCGCTCAGCGGCCGGGAGAACGTGACGCTGTTCGCCCGCCTGTTCGACGTCCCGCGGGCGCAGCGCCGCGACCGCACCGCCGAGGTCATCGACGCGATGGGGCTCACCGACGCCGCCGACCGCCCCGCCGGCACCTACTCCGGCGGCATGATCCGCCGCCTCGAGCTCGCGCAGGCCCTGGTCAGCTCGCCGCGGCTGCTGGTCCTCGACGAGCCGACGATCGGCCTCGACCCGGTCGCCCGGGCCGGCGTCTGGGACCGCATCCACGAGACCCGCGCCCGCACCGGCATGACCGTCCTGGTCACCACCCACTACATGGAGGAGGCCGCCGCGCACTGCGACCGGGTCGCCCTCATGCACCGCGGCCGGATCCGCGCCCTCGACACGCCGGAGGCGCTCGTGCGGTCCCTCGACGAGGAGGACGCGAACCTCGACGACGTCTTCCGTGAGTACACCGGCGGCGATCTCGAAGGAGGAGGGCTGAAGGATGTCCGTGTCGCTCGCCGCGCCCGTTGAGCCGATCCGCCTCCTGGCGTCGCGCACCTCCGCGCTGTGCCTGGTGGAGCTGCAGAAGCTGCGCCGGGACCGGACCGAGGCGGTCACCAGGGCCGTCCAGCCGGCGCTGTGGCTCATCATCTTCGGCCAGACCTTCACCCGGCTGCGGGTCGTGCCCACCGGCGACGTGCCCTACCTGGACTTCCTGGCCCCGGGCATCCTGGCGCAGTCCGCGCTGTTCGTGTCGATCTTCTACGGCATCCACATCATCTGGGAGCGCGACGCGGGAGTGCTCGCGAAGCTCATGGTGACGCCGACCCCGCGTGCCGCGCTGGTGACCGGGAAGGCGTTCGCGGCGGGTGTGCGGGCCCTGTTCCAGGCGATCGTCGTCGTGGCCCTGTCGACGCTGCTCGGCGTGCACCTGCGGCTCGGCCCGCTGCACCTGCTGGGTGTCGCCGCGGTCGTCGTGCTCGGCTCGGCGTTCTTCTGCTGCCTGTCCATCACGCTCGCCGGTCTGGTGCTGAAGCGGGACCGGATGATGGGCATCGGGCAGGCGATCATCATGCCGCTGTTCTTCGCCTCCAACGCCCTCTACCCGGTGTCGGTCATGCCCGGCTGGCTGCAGGTGCTCAACCACGTCAACCCGCTCAGCTACGAGGTCGAGGCGCTCCGCGGCCTGCTCATCGGCACCCCCGCCCGGCTGCTGCTCGACTTCGGCGTCCTCGTCGGCTCGGCCGCGGTCGCGATCACCGTCGCGTCGATGATGCTGGGACGGCTCACCCGGTAGCCCTGGGTCCGGTCGATCCGCGCACCGTCAGGTGGACGGGCAGCATCACCGACTGCCGCATCGCCGGAGCGGCCGGGTCGAGCCGGGACAGCAGCATCGACACCGCCACCCGGCCCGCCTGCTCGATCGGGGCGGTGAGCGTGGTCAACGGCGGGTGGCAGAAGTCGGCGCCGAAGATGTCGTCGCAGCCCACGACGCTGAGGTCCTCCGGCACCCGCACCTCCCGCTCCCGCAGCCGCTGCAGGATCCCGATGGCCAGGAGGTCGTTGAAGACGATGCACGCGGTCGCGCCGGTGTTGAGGACCGCGTCGGCGGCGGCGGAGCCGGAGCGGCGCCCGGACGGGAACGGCCCGACCCGGGTGAACGTGAGCCGGTGCCGGGTGGCGACGGCCCTGACCGCGTGCCAGCGGGCCTCGTTCGGCCAGGACCGTTCGGGCCCGGACACGTAGGCGATGTCCCGGTGGCCGAGGGAGATCAGGTGCTCGGCCGCCTGGCTCATCCCGGCGGGCGTGTCGATGATCGCGCTGGGCACGCCGCGGACGTTGCGGTTGATCGTGACGAGCGGGATGTCCTCGGCGAGCTTCGCCAGCGACCGGTCCGGCAGCCGGGACGCGGCGAGGATCGCGCCGTCGAGGGACCGGCGCATCTTGTGCAGCAGCTCCACCTCCAGGTCGCCGGAGTCCTCCGTGTCGATGAGCAGCTGTGCGTACCCGGCGGCCTTGAGCTGCATCTGGGTGCCGCGCAGCACGCCGAAGTAGAACGGGTTCGTCACATCGGAGACCAGCACGGCGATCGCGCCGGTCCGCCCGGAGCTCAGCGCGCGGGCCTGCGAGTTCGGCACGTAGCGCAGCTCGCGGGCGGCGGCCTCGATCCGCTCCCGGGTCGCGGCGTTGACCCTGCCCGGGTTGTTCAGGGCGCGCGACACCGTCGACGCGGCGACCCCCGTGGCCGCGGCGATGTCGTTGATGGTGACCGGCCGGTCACCGGATCCGAACTGGTGTGCACGGGGCATGCGCATGAGAAAAGCAGATGATGGCAAACGATGGCAAGCGGTTGCCGTCGCAAAGACGGCGCTGATAGCGTCCGGCTCAATCCGCCGTCAAGCAGCATCGATGCGCCCAGGCCACACCCCCGGAAGACCCGGTCCGCGCACCGCTCACGAGGAGTGGACACCCCTATGAGACGCGTTTCCTTCATCGCCGTCGCTCTGCTGTTAGCCGCCTGCGGCAACAGCGGCGACGACACCGGCAAAAGCACGGGCCTCGACGGCGCCGGCAAGACGCTCAACGTCCTGGTCCAGGCCAACACCATCTACCCCGACCAGCAGCGCGCCTGGTTCACCGAGATCAACGACAAGTTCAAGGCGTCCACCGGCGCCGAGGTGAAGTTCGAGACCTTCGCCTCGCCCAACGACGAGCTGACGAAGATCCAGACGTCGGTGCTGTCCGGTCAGGGCCCCGACATCTACTCCCTCGGCACCACGTTCACCCCGACCGCGTATTCGACCGGGGCGTTCCTGGAGCTCAAGGACGACGACTGGAAGAAGCTCGGCGGCAAGGACGCGTTCCTGCCCTCGACCCTCGGCATCTCCGGCCCGGACGCCGAGCACCAGGTCGGCATCCCCTTCACCAGCCGCCCGTTCGTCATGGCCTACAACACCGACCTGCTCAAGGCCGCCGGCATCGACAAGCCGGCGACGAGCTGGGACGACCTGCTCGGGCAGGCCAAGCAGCTGACGAAGGGCGACACCTACGGCCTCGCGGTCGCCTACGCAGACGGCTTCGACCCGTGGAAGTTCATCTGGGCGATGAGCGTCCAGGCCGGCAACCCCCTGGTCAAGGACAAGAAGGCGCAGCTGACCGACCCGAGCACGCTGAAGGCCTACCAGACCTACCTCGGCTGGCTCGCCACCGACAAGGTCGTCAACCCGGCCGCCGTCGGCTGGAAGAACGCGCAGGCGATCGCCGACTTCGGCGCCGGCAAGGCCGCGTTCCTGCCGATGGTGTCCGCGACGTCGAAGGTCACGCTCGACAAGTCCGCGGTCGCCGGCAAGTACGCCTACGCGATCATGCCGACCGTCCCGCCGGGGCAGAGCAGCACCACCGGCGTCGGCGCGACCAGCATCCTGTCCGGCGACAACCTGGTCGTGGCGAAGTACACGAAGAACAAGGACCTCGCCCTCGCGCTGGTGAAGCTGCTGACCAGCCCCGAGCAGCAGGAGTCGTACTACAAGACGTTCGGCGAGCTGCCGACGAACGCGACCGCGGCGAAGAAGCTGCAGGCCGACCCGGCGCTCGCGCCGATCATCGACTCGGCGTCCAAGGCCAGCGGCACCCCGTTCAACGGCGCCTGGAGCCAGGTCCAGCTGGCCCTCGTCAACGTCGTCGTCCAGTCGATCCCGGCGCTCAAGGACGGCAAGCTCGACGAGACGAAGCTCAAGGCGCTCATCGCCGACGGCCAGAAAGCCGCGCAGGACGCCCTGGACAAGAGTAAATAGATTCATGGCGATCGAAACCGTCGCACCGCCGGCGGCCCGGGACACCAAGCCCGGGCCGCCGGCCCGCCGCCGGAGCCGGCACCGCCCGCTGTGGATGCTGGCGCCGGGCGGCGTGCTGCTCGTCCTGGTCATCCTGGTGCCGCTCGGCGTCGCCCTCACCGTGTCGCTGCTCGACCTCGACCAGTACACGCTGCGCGAATGGACCGGCGCCCCGTTCATCGCGATCGACAACTACGTCGAGGCGGTCACCGACACGCCGCTGCCGCACGCCATCTGGGTGTCCGTCGGCTACTCGGCGCTGGTCACCCTGGCGACCCTGCCGGTCGGTCTCGCCGCGGCGCTCGCCACGCAGCAGCGCTTCAAGGGCCGGGCCCTCGTGCGCTCGGCGTTCCTGATCCCGTACGTGCTGCCGGCGTTCGTCGTCGGCACCGTGTGGCGCACGATCCTCATGCCGGCCGGCCCCGCCAACGCCGTCCTCGGCGAGCAGCACCTGTGGCTCAACGGCCCCGACAGCTACTGGACGCTCGTCGTCGTGCAGCTGTGGACGTCATGGCCGCTGCTGTACCTCCTGGCCGCGTCGGGCCTGCAGAGCATCAGCGACGAGGTGCACGAGGCGGCCGCGCTCGACGGCGCCGGGTGGTGGGCGAAGCTGCGCTACGTGGTGTTCCCGCACCTGCGCGGCGTCCTGGCCCTGGCGCTGATCATCGCGTTCCTGCACAACCTCAACAGCTTCACGCTGCCGTACGTGCTGTTCGGCGTGCCCGCCCCGCACGACGTCGAGGTGCTGCCGGTGCTGACCTACGTGGAGAGCTTCCAGAACTTCCGCTTCGGGCTGAGCGCCGCCATGGCCGTGCTGTCGCTGGTCCTGGTCGCGATCCCGCTGTCGGTGTACCTGCGCGCGGTGAGGCTGAACCAGCATGAGAACTGACGTCCAGAGGCTGCTCCCACGGGGGGTGCAGGTGGCGGTGATCGGGGTGCTGCTCGTCTTCGTGCTCACCCCGATCCTGTACATGCTGTTCGCGTCCGTCAACGACGATCTCGAGGTCGCCCGCGGCGCGTTCTGGCCCACCAGCTTCCATCCCGACAACTACGTGAAGATCTGGTCGACCGTCGACCTCGGCGCGGGCCTGATGAACAGTGTCGTCGTCGCCGGCAGCGTGGCCGTCGTGTCCGCGGTCGTCGCCGTCGCCACCGCCTACGTCCTGGTCCGCTTCCAGTTCCTCGGCCGCGGCCTCATCCTGCGCGGCCTCCTGGCGCTGCAGTCGATCCCGGGCACGCTGATGCTGCTGCCGGTGTTCGTCCTGTTCGCGAACCTGTCGGCGGTGCTCGGCGTGCAGGTCATCGGCACCCGGTGGGCGCTGTTCGTCACCTACCTCACGTTCGCGCTGCCGTTCTCGACATGGGTGATGGTGACCTACCTGCGCGGGCTGCCCGCCGAGCTCGACGAGGCCGCCCGTCTCGACGGTGCCTCCTCCTGGCGGATCCTGCGCTCGGTCATCATCCCGCTCAGCTGGCCCGGCCTCGTCGTGGCCAGCATCTTCGCGTTCCTGCTGGGGTGGAACGACGTGCTGTTCGCGTCCGTGATGACCAACCCGGACAGCCGCACGGTCGCGGTGGCCCTGCAGGTGTTCGGTGCCACCCAGGAGGGCGGCGCCATCCCGATCTACGGGCAGCTGATGGCCTCCGCGCTGATCTGCGCGCTGCCGGTGGTGGTGTTGTACCTCGTGTTCCAGCGGTTCCTGGTCGGCGGCCTGACGGCCGGGGGAGTGAAATGACAGACCTGATCAACGTGGCGATCGTCGGCAGCGGGATCATCGGCGGCAACCACGCCGACGCGATCCTGCGTCATCCGCGGCTGCGGATCGTGGCCCTGGTGGACGCGGTCGACGCCGCGAACACGGCCCTCGCTTTGAAAATCAATCCCGCTCCTTCGTGTCATCGCACCCTGGGCGACGCCCTGGCCGCGGTACCGGTGGACCTCGTGGCGATCTGCACCCCCAGCGGGCTGCACGTCGAGGCCGCCGAGCAGACCCTGCGGGCCGGCGCGCACCTCCTCGTGGAGAAGCCCCTCGACGTGTCGCTGCCCAAGGCCCGGGCGTTCGCGAAGGTCGCGCTCGAGGCCGAGTCCCGCGGGCTGGTCTGCGCCGTCGTCAGCCAGCACCGCTTCGACCCGGCGATGGTCGCCGTGCAGCGGGCGGTGCGGGAGGGCCGGCTCGGGCGGCTCACGTCCGCGGTCGTGTCCATGCCGTGGTGGCGGGACCAGGCGTACTACGACTCCGCCGACTGGCGCGGCACGTGGGAGTTCGACGGTGGCGGCGCGGTCGCCAACCAGGGCATCCACCTCGTCGACCAGATGCTGGCACTGCTCGGCCCGCCCGTCGAGGTCACCGCCCGCACCACCCGCATCGCGCACGAGCGGATCGAGGTCGAGGACCTCGCCGTCGCCACCCTCCGCTTCGCCGGCGGCGCCCTCGCCGTCCTGCACGCCAGCACCAGCGCCCACCCGGGGCTGCCGGTCCGGCTCCAGCTGCACGGCACCCGCGGCTCCGCCGTCCTGCACGACGACCAGCTGGAGTACTTCTCCTCGGCCGGTTCGCCGGAAACGGCCGCATCGCTGGTCGGGCCCTCTGACGTGTTCGGGGCCGCGAAGCCGGCGGATGGGTTCGTGCTCGGGCATCTGCGCCAGTACGAGGACCTCGTCGCGGCCATCGACGGGCGCCGCCCGCCGGGCGTCCGGGTCGCCGACGGGCTGCTCGCCCTCGCCACGGTGCGGGCCGTCTACGTCGCGGCCACCCTCGGCCGTCCCGTCCTGTTCGACCAGGTCCTCGACGGCGTCCACGACGACGTGCAGCCCGTCGTCACTACTTCCCCTGAGGAGCAGGCGTGAGGTTCTCGGTCTTCACCGCGTCGACCCCGGACTGGACCCCGGAGGAGGTCGTGCGGCAGCTCGCCGCCCAGGGCTGGGACGGCGTCGAATGGCGCATCGTCGACCAGGACCCCTCGGACGAGCCCGGCTTCTGGAAGGGCAACCGGGCCACCTGGCCGCTGACCGGGCTGGAGGCGGTCCTGCCGGAGATCGCCGCGCTCACCCGCGGCGCGGGCCTCGCGTACTCCGGCATCGGCGGCTATGCGCGCAGCTTCGAGCACGACGACGTCGCCCGGCTCCTCGCCGCGACCGCCGTCCTCGGCGCCGGGCGGGTCCGGGTCACGATGCCGCTGCTGTCGACCGGCCGCTACCCCGACCTGTTCGACGCCGCCCGCAAGGACCTCGAATGGGCCACGGGGCTCGCCGAGCGGCACGGCGTCACCATCCTGGTCGAGCTGCACCACGAGACGATCGTGTCGTCGGCGTCCGCCGCGATGCGTCTCGTCGACGGCCTCGACCCGCGGCACGTCGGCGTCATCCACGACCTCGGCAACCTCGTCATCGAGGGACACGAGGACCACCGCGCCGCGTTCGAGCTGCTCGGGCCCTACCTGCAGCACGTCCACGTCAAGAACGTCGCCTGGAAGCCGGTGGACACCGCCGCCGACGGCACCGTCACGTGGGCCCACGACTGGGCGCCGCTGCGGACCGGGCAGGCGCACGTCGGCCGCTACCTCGCCGCGCTCGCCGCGCACGGCTACGACGGGTGGGTCACCCTGGAGGACTTCTCCACCGCCGTGCCCCTGGAGGAGCGGACCGCCGACAACCTCGAATACCTGCGAAGCCTGCTGTAACCCGCCTTTCGCCTTCGGCGATAGCTCGCTGCCCCACGCTTCGCGCGGGTCCCACCGGGGGGATTCTCACCCCCGGAGCCCCCCAATGCGCCGCTCCGCGACGCACTGCCGGCTTGCGCGGCAGCCTCACACGCATGCGCGTGGCATCCCGGGGGACCCCGCCGCGCTTTTCGTGATCCGGAAGACTTTTTGCTGCTCTGGCGACTAGAAGTCTTCCGGATCATGAGATTTGCGCCAGGCTGCTGTAACCCTGGCGACGGGGCCGACATAGAACGGGGTATGGACGACGATCGTGACACCGGCTGGTTCCGGGCCGTGTACGCCCGGCACTACGCCGACGTCGTGCGCTACGGCCTGCGCCGGCTCGACGGCACCGCCGCGGCGGAGGAGCTGGCCCAGGAGGTCTTCCTGGTCGCCTGGCGCCGCCGCTGGGACGTGCCGTCGCAGGCGCTGCCGTGGCTGTACGGTGTGGCCCGCCGCCTGCTCGCGAACCACTGGCGGGCGCAGCGGGCCGCACCGCCGCCGGGCGAGCTGCGCGAGCATCCCGCCGCCGACCGGCACGACGGGGTCACCGACCTGCTCGACGTGCGGGCGGCGCTGATCAGGCTGTCCGACGACGACCAGGAGATCCTGCGGCTCGTCGCGTGGGAGCAGCTGGCCGTCGGTGAGGCCGCGCTCGTCCTCGGCTGCGGCGTCACCGCCGCGAAGGTGCGCCTGCACCGCGCCCGCCGGCGCCTCGCCGAGCTGCTCGCCGGCACGTCAACCCCGGCCCGTGTGGGAGGCACCCGATGACCGAGCGGATTCTTGACCAGCTGACCGCCACCGACCCGGCCCGTGGCGTGCCGGTCGCCCCCGGCGACGTGGAGGCGCTGCTGCGCCGCGCGTCGCACGACGTCACCAGCTACGACCTCGACGGCCCTGCCCGCGGCCGGCGCCGGGTCCTGCTCGCGGCCGCCGCGATCGTCGCCGTCGGCGCGGTCACCGGCACGACCGCCGTCCTGCTGCGCGGCTCGCCGCTACCCGCGCCCGTCCCGGCGGTGCCCGCGCCGAGCGTCGCGACGGGCTGCGTGGACCGGCTCGCCGACGGTGCCGGGGCCGCGCCGTACGACACCTCCAGGGGCGCCTACGAGTACCTGCGGACCTCGTCGATGAGCGGCGGCACGGTCCAGATGCAGAACGGGAAGTTCGCGAACGTGACCTACATGGTGGAGCGGTCCACATGGACGGCCGCCGACGGCTCCCGGCGGGTGCGGACGGTTACCCAGCAGCCGACCTACCCCGACGAGACGTCCAGGACCTTCTTCCGCGACAACCCCGGGAGGCTGCCCGAGCTCGGCACCACCATGGAGGACCAGCCCGCCGGCGAGGTCAGCCGCCAGGAGATCCCGGCCGCGGACCCGGCGGCGATGGCCGACGCGCTGTATCGGCCGCGGGAGAACGGCCCGTCGCAGGCGGTCAACGGCGTCACCGGCCTCGTCCAGGCCCGTGTGCTGGACCTGCCGCACCGGGCCGCGCTGCTGCGGTTCCTCGCCCGCACCGACGGCGTCGCCTGCGCCGGCGAGCAGACCGACCCGAGCGGGCGGACCGGCGTCGTCGTCACCGCACCGGTCGGCGCCGGACCGCAGCCGAGCCCCGGCGACAGCGGCGCCCAGTCCGTCCTCGTCGACCCCGCGACCGGCGACGTCCTCGCCGCCGGGTACACCGACGACACCGGCACCATCTGGAGCGCGGTGTTCCTGGAGCGGGGCTTCACCGACGAGCGGCCCTCAGCGTGACGGTCAGTCCCAGCGGGTGGCGTTGCCGTCGTTGAGGATGCCGGGGCGGTCCAGCACGACGCAGAACGTGATGCCCGCCGGGTCCCGCATGACCCACCAGCGGTCCTGACGCTCGACCCGGGTGGCGCCGAGCGACTCCAGGCGGGCGACCTCGGCGTCGAGGTCGTCCGTGTGGATGTCGACGTGCACGCGGGGCGCGCCGTCACCGAGCCGCTGGGTGAGCAGCAGCAGGTCGTGCCGCGGGACCACGGCGCCGTGGAAGTCCGGATATTTCGTGACCCGCTCCAGCGGGGCGCCGAGCGCGCCCCGCCAGAACGTGACGGTCGTGTCCTCGTCGTCGGCGGGCACGTCGAGGACGATCGTGTACAGCCTGCTGAAATGCGCCACGGCGCCGAATTTACAGCGCCAGCAGGATCGAGGTGCGCAGGGCGGGGGCGCCGTCGACCGGGGCCGGGTCGTCCTCGGTGGGGGCGACGCCGCCGGCCGCGACCCGGTCCAGGGTGTGCAGGCCGAGCGGGCGGACGCTACCGAAGATCGTGTAGTTGGGGCGCAGCGCCGAGTCGGCGAAGACGAGGAAGAACTGGCTGCCGTTGGTGTCCGGGCCGGCGTTGGCCATGGCGAGCACGCCGCGGGCGTAGACCTTGCGGGCGCCGGTCGGGTCGGTCGGCGCCGGCGGCAGGCCGGTCGGCAGTTCGTCCTTGTACCTGTAGCCCGGCCCGCCCTCGCCAGTGCCCGACGGGTCGCCGCACTGCAGGACCTTCAGCGTCGGGTACGTCGTCAGCCGGTGGCAGATCGTGCGGTTGTAGAACCCGTGCCGGGTCAGGTGCAGGAAGCTCTGCACCGTGCAGGGCGCCTGCGCCCGGTCCAGCGTCAGCGGGATCAGGCCCAGGTTGGTGACGAGCGTGACGGTGACCGTGCCGCGCGACGGCGTGTGCCGGGGGTCCCTGGGCAGCGGCACCGGCCGGACCGCCGGGTCGTCGGGGGTCGGCGTGTACGCGCACGGCCCGCTCGTCGGCCCGCCGGGCGGTCCTCCCGCCGCGGCGGGGGCTGGTGCGACGGCGAGGGCGGAGACGGCCACGGCGAGCATGACCATGACGGCACGGGTCCGGACCACGGTGTCCTCCATCGAAGTTCGAGAATCTTTAAAGGGTCTAACGGATGATGATGTCCCACGTCAAGGCCAATGCCCTTTTGCGCCCGGATCGGCGGCATGGCAGTCGTTGTTCATCTCCTGCATGTCCGGCGTGCGCGTACGGCCGGTCATGTTGGTCATACGGCGTCCCGAGCGTGTGTCCCAGGAAGTGGGCGTTCCTTGCGGGTGAGGGAGCAGCGGGTGCACCAATCGAGGTTCGTCTTCTTAGCGCTGGCCTCGGCAGCCACCGGTGACGGCACGGCGGCGGAGGCCACCACCTGGATGCTGGTGTCGCCGAACAACCGGCCGCTGGGCAGAGCGGCACGGACGTTCGACACCTACGGCGCGTGCCGCGACGCGGTGCTGAGCCTGCGGGACGGGTTCGCCGGCGTGCGCAGCACGGTCGCCGCCGTCGAGTCCAACGGGCAGTGGGTCTGGCGCGCCGAGGTCGACGGGACGACGGTCGGGATGTCCAGTCGTTCCTATCTGCGCGCCAGGGAATGCCATTACAACCTGGAACGCTTCCTGGAAGCCGTGCCGGCGGCGCTCGTGGTGGCCGGCACCCGCAGTGTCCGGGGCGGTCGGACGCTGGCGCTCGACGCCGGCGGCGACATGGCGGCGCTGCAGCCGCGCCCGGCACCGTGGGGCGCCCGGGTCCAGCACGCAGACCGGCCCGGGCATTCCGGGCGCGACGTGCGGGCCCGGGGCGCCCACCCGGCACCGGCGCCGGGGACCCGCACGGCGTGACCACGCCAGCCTCGCCGTCCCGGCGGCCCGCGGAGGACCGGCGGCCCGAAGGGGACCGGCGGGCTCGTCAGCGGGCCGGGGTGCACCGCTCCGGCTCGAGCAGCGCCGGCGCCGGCACCGGGCCGCGCAGCTGGCGGGCCACCGCGGTCGCCCAGCCCAGGTGCCATTCGTCGCCGTCGGCGTGGAAGGCGGCGCGCAGCTCGTGCCAGTGCAGCCCGGGGTGCCGGTGGTGCACGCTGTGCAGGTTGAACGCGAGGACGAACAGCTCCATCGGCCGGGACAGCCGCAGGTTCATCGCCTCCAAGGGCTTCTCGAGCCGCGTCCGGTAGTGGTAGGCGTTGTCGGCGAGCGACACCAGCAGCGCCCGCCCGCCGACGGCGACGGCGAGCATCCAGAGGTGCCGGCCGTAGCCGGCGGCGGAGCCGGCGTACGTGAGGACCACGGCGACCGACTCGAGGCGGAAGCGGCGCAGGTGCTCGCGCCGCGACACCCGCTCGAAGAGCAGGCCGGTGACGGAGTCGAGGGAGTCGGTGCGGCGCACCAGCCACCGCCACCCGGCGGCGGGCACGACGGCGAGCACCACCGACGCGGCCTCCACCAGGTAGAGGCCGCCGAGCAGGCGCGGGTAGTAGGTGCGCGCGGCGGCGAGCCACGTGGTGACCGCCGGGTCGTAGACCTCGGTCCGTTCGCGGCGGGTCCGGCTGTACCGGTGGTGCAGCAGATGCCCGGCCTTGAGCAACGTGAAGGGGGCGCCGTACCCGGTGGCGAGGACGCGGCCGAGCAGGTCGTTCCACGGCCGGTCGCGCAGCAGGGTGCCGTGGATGCCCTCGTGGATGAGCGACCACAGCGGCACGGTGGTGAGCACGACGGGGACGAGCAGCCAGCCCCAGCGCGGGTCGGCGGGCAGCAGCCACACCGGCAGGATCAGCAGTTGCAGCACGAGCGTGCCGGCGGCGGCGGTGGTCAGTACCCCCGAGATCAATGTCTGACGGGCAGCCATGCCCGCACCGTAGCCCCGAGGTGAAAACGGGCGGGAGAACTCAGCCTGAACTGTCGCGGACGGTCAGTGTGGCCGGGAACGTGGTGTGCCAACCGCTGCCGACCTCGCCGGCGACCAGCGCCCGGGTCGCGGCCGCGGCCATCTCCTCGACCGGCTGGCGCACCGTGGTCAGCGGCGGCGTCGTGCACGTGGCGATGAGGCTGTCGTCGAAGCCGATGACCGCGACGTCCTGCGGCACCCGGCGCCCCGCCGCGGCGAGGACCTGCAGCGCCCCGGACGCCATCAGGTCGCACGCGACGAACAGCGCGTCGAGGTCCGGGTGCGTGGCGAGCAGCTGCCGGGTCGTCGCCGCGCCCGACTCGCGGCTGAACCAGCCGGCGTCGCCGCTGATCGGGTCGAGCCCGGCGTCGCGGACCGCGGCGAGATACCCGGCGCGGCGGTCGGCGGCGTCGCTGTTGTGCGCCGGCCCGGGCACGACCGCGATCCGCTTGCGCCCGTTGCGGTGCAGCAGCCGCACGGCCTCATAGGCGCCGGTGGTGTTGTCCGGCACGATCGAGGGCACCGGCGGCTCGGTCCGGCTCATCGACACGACCCGCGGGCAGATCGCGTGGAACGCGGCGGCGAGCGCCGGCGGCACGTTGACCAGGATGGCGCCGGCGCTCACGGTGTGCGCGATCCGGTCGAGCAGCCGCGGCGCGTCGGCCTGCCCGACGACGTGGACCCGCATCTGCGCGTCGGACTGCCGCAGCCCGTCGACGATCCCGGCGACGACCCGCCCGTAGTAGGGGTTGGTGCCGAAGCAGGTCGGCTCGTCGTCGATGACGATGAGCTCGACGACGTCGCCGTGCCCCCGGGCGAGGGCGCGGGCGACCGGGTCGGGCCGGTAGCCGAGCCGCTCGACGGCCCGGTCCACCTGCTCGCGGACGTCGGCGGCGACGCGCGGGTTGCCGTTGATGACGCGCGAGACGGTGGCCCGGGACACCCCGGCGGCCTGCGCGACGTCGTCGAGGGTGGGCCGTTTGTGTTGCATCGTTTCAGTCTATTTTTCCGCCGAACGCATTGCGAATCTCGCGCACGAACAGCGCGGGGTTCTCCGACACCCGCATGCGCGCCTACCGCACCCGGCGCGGTGTTCTCCGACACTCCGCCCCGGCGGCTCCGGGCTGCCCGCGGGTCACGCTGGCACGATGAAGGACATGATCACGCCGCTGCTGGAGGTCATCGCGCTGGACGCCACCGACGCGCGGCACGCCCGCGACGGCGGGGCCGACCGCCTCGAACTCGTCAGCGACATGGCCGCCGCCGGTCTCAGTCCGGCCCCTTCGACCGTCGCCGCCGTCCGGGCCGCCACCGACCTCCCCGTCCGCGTGATGCTGCGGACCCGCGCGGACTTCACCGCCGGCGACCTCGGCCCCTTGCGCCGCACCGCGAAGGACCTGCGGGCGGCGGGCGCCACCGAGTTCGTCCTCGGCTTCCTCACCCCTGCCGCGACGGTCGACCTGCCGGCGGTCCTGGAGCTCCTGGCGGTCCTCGACGGCGCCCCCTGGACCTTCCACCGCGCGATCGACCACACCACCGACCGGCCCGCCGCCTGGGCGGCGCTCACCGGCCTGCCCGGCCTCGACGCCGTCCTCACCTCGGGCGCCCCGGCCGGCCTGCGCGACGGCCTGGCCGCGCTCCTCGCCGAGGCCCCTGCCAGGCCCGCGCTGCTCGCGGGAGGCGGCCTGCGGCACGAGCACATCGCCCTTTTGCGGGCGGCCGGTGTCACCGCCTTCCACTCGGGCACCGCGGTCCGCGAGGCCGGCGCCTGGACCGGCCCCGTGGACCCCGCCCTCGTGCACGACCTCAAGCTCACCCTGGGCCGCGCTCCCACCGGCCGACCGTGATCCGGAGGAAACAGGCCTCAGTACTGCGCGGCGGTGGGGTGGGCGGCGGCCCAGGCGGCGCCGATCAGGGCGGCGTGCTCCGTGTCGGAGACGGGGCGGGCCGGCAGGTGCAGGGCGAGGGCCGGCTCGATCAGGTCCCAGGCGCCGGTCATCGAGCCGCCGAACACCACCACCTCGGCGTCGAAGCGGGTCAGCCAGTCGGTCAGCAGCAGGCCGAGCGCGCCGAACGCGGTGTCGATGACCATCTGCGCGGCGGCGTCCAGCTCGCGGGCCCGGGTGGCCAGGCCGCGCATGCCGTCCACGTCGACGCCGGTCGCGGCGCGGTACGCGCGGATCAGCGCACGATCGGAGACGACGTCCTCCAGCTCGACCCCGTCGATGGTGCAGAAGTGCACCTCGCCGTCCGGGGGGACGGTCGGGCCGGTGGTGACCACGCTGCCGTCGGCGAGCCAGGCGGAGCCGATGCCGGTGCCGAGGGTGATGGCGACGCAGCGGGCGGCGCCCTTGGCGGCCCCGTCGACCCATTCGCCGAGGAGGAACGCGTCGGCGTCGTTGACGAAGGTGAACGCGTCGGGGGCGGCCGGGATCGCGGAGCCGAGGGCCGCGCGCAGGTCGACGCCGCGGAGGCTGTCGAACTTGCCGACGCCGGCGTGCAGGGAGACGCCGGTGCGGTAGTCGAACGGGCCGGGCATCGCCACCGCCCAGCGGTCGCCGGGGTGCGGGTCGAGCAGCTTCGCGGCGCCGGCGAGGGCGTCGACGATGCCGTCGGCGGGCAGCGCGGGGTCGAGGGGGTGGCGTTGCCGCTGGATCACCTTCCGGTCGTCCAGCAGCACACCGGCGGATGTGACGTGGCTGCCCCCGATCTCGAGGACCCAAACCGGGCGGGAGTCTGCGTGCACGGCGTAACGTTATCGCACCCATGATCGACGGATCATGAGCGACCACCGCCGAAGGGGGAAGCCCGTGGATCACGACCCGGACCGGTTGCTGGGGCCTGGTGGCGGGCTGCCCGAGTCCGTGCCGCCGTGGCCGGCCCGCGACGCGCTCAGGATCACCGCGGTCCGGCCGATCGTGACGGCGCCGGAGGGCCTGCCGCTCGTCGTCGTCAAGGTCGAGACGTCCGAGCCGGGCCTGTATGGGCTGGGCTGCGCAACCTTCACCCAGCGCTACGCGGCGGTGGCGGCGGCCGTGACGGAGCACGTCGGGCCCCTCGCGGTCGGCCGGCACCCGGCGGACATCGAGGACATCACCCGGCTGGTGCACTTCTCGTCGTACTGGCGCAACGGGCCGGTCCTCAACAACGCCCTGTCGGGGCTGGACCAGGCGCTGTGGGACATCGCCGGGAAGCGGGCCGGGCTGCCGGTGCACGAGCTGCTCGGCGGGCGCGTCCGGGGCGGCGTCGAGGTCTACACGCACGCGTCCGGCGCCGGCACCGGTGCGGTCCTCGACGAGGCGGAGCGGCTCATCGCCGAGGGGTACCGCTGCATCCGCCTGCAACGCGCGGAGCCGGGCCTCGGCAGCTACGGCGCCGCCGGCACCGGCGGGCACTACCCGGACTCGCCGAACCCGGACGGCTGGGACCCGGAGCGCTACCTGCGCGGCACCCCGTCGCTGTTCGAGGCGGCCCGCGACCGGCTCGGCACCGTCGTCAACCTCATGCACGACGTGCACAGCCGCCTCACCCCGAAGCAGGCGGTCGTCCTCGCCCGCGCCCTGGAGCCCTATGGGCTGTCGTTCCTGGAGGACCCGATCCCGTCGGAGCTCTACGACCGGCTGCCGGAGATCCGCGCCGCCTCGCCGGTGCCGCTCGCGGTCGGCGAGCAGGTCAGCTCGGTCGCCGACGCGGCCCGGCTGATCAGGGACGGCGGCGTCGACCTCATCCGGCTGCACACGTCGGCGGTCGGCGGGCTCACCCCGACCCGGAAGCTGGCCGCCCTGGCGGAGCTGTGCGGGGTGCGGACCGCGTTCCACTCCCCGGCGGACGTGTCGCCGGTCGGCGTCGCCGCGAACCTGGCCGTCGACATCTCCAGCCACGCGTTCGGGTTCCAGGAGTCGCACGAGTACAACGAGGCCACCCACGACGTGTTCCCCGGCTGCCCCGACGTGGTCAAGGGCTACATGTACCCGTCGGACCGGCCCGGCTGGGGCGTCGACGTCGACGAGGTCGAGGCGGCGAAGTACCCGCCGACGAAGTTCCTCTTCGACCGCTGGGCGGCCGTCGTCCGCCGCCCGGACGGCGCGCTGGAGGCACCGTGAGGATCGTCGTCACCGGCGCCGGCGGCAACATCGGCCGTGCCACGGTCGCCCGCCTGCGGACCGAGGGCGTCGACGTCGTCGCCCTCTCCCTGGAGCCGGTCGCCTTCCCTGACGTCGCCGGCGGCGTCGGTACCGGCGGCGACGCGGCCTCGAGCACCGGCGGCGTCGAGGTCGTCGTCGGGTCGGCCGGCGACCCGGGCGTCGTGGCGGAGGCGTTCCGCGGCGGCGCCGACGCCGTCATCCACCTGGCGGCGATCCCCGCGCCGACCCTCGGCAGCGCCCTGGACGTGTTCGCCGGCAACACCCGGGCGACGTTCGTGGTGCTCGACGAGGCCGCCCGCCGCGGCGTGCGCAGAGCCGTCCTGGCCAGCAGCTACGCGCTGCTCGGCATGCCGTTCTCGCCGCACGACCTGCACCCGCCGCACTACCCGGTCGACGAGGCGACCCCGCCGCAGATCGAGGACCCGTACGCGCTGTCGAAGCTCGTCGACGAGCTCACCGGCGAGATGGTCCACCGCCGCGACGGCATGGACGTCGTCGCGCTGCGCTTCCCGTTCACCGGCGACACGGCGAGGCTCACCGCGGCCGCCGCCGACCTGCGCGCCGACCCGGGCAAGGGCGCCCGGAACTCGTGGGCCTACCTGCACGTCGACGACGCGGCCGAGGCCGCCTGGCTGGCCGCGTCGGTGCCGCTGACCGGCTTCCACCGGTGCTTCGTCGCCGCGCCGGAGACCTTCTGCGACGAGCCGACCGAGCAGCTCATCGCCACCCACCACCCGGGCGTGCCGGTCAGGACGCCGATCCCGGGCCGCCGCGTCCCGATCGACACGAGCGCCGCCGAGCGGCTCCTCGGGTTCGTCCCGAAGCGTCACATCACCGGGTAGGGCGTCGTCTTCGCCGACGTGACCAGGGCGTGGAAGAACGCGGTCGTCACGAGGGCCCGCTGCGCGTACCGCCGCATCACGACGCCGGCCGCGGGCGGGCCCAGGAACGGCGCCTCCCCGCGCAGGACGAGCGCGGCGATCCCCGTGTGTCGCTGAGCGGCGTCAGCCGGGAGGACACCCGCTCGTGGCGGTCCAGGCGGGTCACCGCAGCAGCCCGGCGGCGTCGCCGAGCCAGCGGGCGTCGGCCGCCGCGCAGGCGGGGGAGTGGTGCGCCGACTGCGGGAAGTTGTGCACGTGTCCCCGCTCCGTCCGGTGGACGACGAGGGCCCCGGCCGCCGTGAGCCGCGCCGCGTACCGGTCGCCGCCGTCGCGCAGCGGGTCGTGTTCCGCGGTGACGACCAGCGCGGGCGGCATCCCGGTGAGGTCGGCGGTCAGCGGGTCGGGTGCGGTGTGCGGCGCCCACCAGCCGATCCACTCGCGGAGCTCGGCGACCTCCAGGGTGTATCCGGTGCCCTTCTCCGCGACGCTGCCGCCTGCCTCCTCGTCCAGGGCGAGCTCGGCGACGGGGCAGACGAGCAGCTGCGCGTCGACCCTGTCCCGGCGCGCGAGGGCCGCCAGGATCGCGAGGAACCCACCGGCCGAGTCCCCGGCGACCGCGAGGGGCCCCGGCGGTTGCGCGTCGAGGACGGTGAGGACGTCGTCGAGCGCGGCCGGGAACGGGTGCTCCGGGGCCCGCCGGTAGTCCACGGCGACGACGGTCCGTCCGGTGGCGGCGGCGATCCGCCGGGCGAAGGCGTCATGGGTGCCGAGGTCGCCCAGGACGAAGCCGCCGCCGTGCGCGAAGACGATCGTGCCCGGGCCGGCGCGGCCGTACCGGCGGATCCGGACACCGCCGATGGTGCCGTCCTCGACCGGCACGGCCGGACCGGGTGGGCGCAGGGCGGCGCGCTCGGCGCCACCCCGGCGCAGCTCGGCGACACTCACCGGCGGGCCGGCCGGCACCCGCGGGCCACGCGACGACCCGACCATCGCCGCGATGACCTCGTCGGCGAAGCGGTCGCTGCCGGGCATCAGTCGCGGCCCTGCCAGGTGGTGACGCAGACCTCGTTGCCCTCGACGTCGGCGAGGATCCAGTAGGCGGGCGCGGCCGCCGCCGACAGCAGGACGCCGCCGGCGGCGAGCGCGTCGGCGATCCGCTGCGCCGCGGCGTCGTGCGGGACGCTGATGTCGAGGTGGATCCGGTTGCGTTCGACGCGCGCCGTGTCCATCTGCTGGAACCAGACGGCGGGCCCGAGCCGGTGCGGGTCGGTGATCGCGCCGCTCGGGTCGCCGGCCTCGGCGGGGTCGTCGCCGTAGCCGAGGACCGCTTTCCAGAACGGCCGGACGGCCGGGATGTTCACGGCGTCGACGGCGAGCTCGATGAGCTGCACCGGCCGGCCCGCGGCGGGGACGGTGGCGAGGCCGATCTCCCGCAGCGACCCGGTCAGCGCCCGGGCGAGCTCGATGTCCCGCTCCGACACCCGCCCTTCGGCGATGCTCTGCAGGCTGAGCAGGACCTGGCCGGCGCGCAGGTCCAGCGACAGATGCCGGTCGGCGTCGTCGCCGGCGACCGCCGTGCACCTGGCCGCGACCTCGGCGGCCTGCCCGACCGATCCGACCGGGACCGTGGTCATGAGGGTGGTCAGGATGTACCGCCATCCGACGTCGACGACGGCGTCGCTGATCTCCTGCCGGTTCATCCGGCCAAATCTAGCGGCTGTTCCCCGAGGAACACGGACCATATGCCGTCCGAACCGCTCTACAGGAGGATGTCGACGCCCTTGCCGTCGGAGAGGCCGCTCGCCACGGCGCTGCTGTGCTTGCTGCCCATGAGCGCGCCGAGCGTGTCGGCCTGGGCGTTGACCTGGGCTTTCGCGGTCGCCGGGTCGAGGGTGCCGCCGGCCCGCGGCATGCTGAAGGTGATCGGGGAGGCGATCTGCGCGACGTTCATGCTGTGCTCCTCTGCGCTCCGGTCTGGTCGTGCCCACATCGGCTCCGCGCCCGCGGACCTGAAGGGTTTCGTCACCCGGCCCGGGTCAGTCGAAACTGGGTGAGCAGGCCGGCCGCGGCGGCGGCGAGGATCGCGGTGCCGTAGAGCAGGACCGTGGTGAGCAGGCCGAGCGGGGCGACGAGCTGGCCGGCGACGATCGCGGGGACGCCGAAGGACAGGTAGGCGACGAGGAACACGGCCGCGAACAGCCCCGCCCGCTGGTGCGTCTCGGCGAGCGGCCCGACGGCGCGCAGCGCCCCGGAGAACGTGGCACCGAACCCGGCGCCCCCGATGATCCCGCCGGCCCACACGAGGGGCAGCACGACGGTGACGATGCCGGTGACGACGACCGCGGCGCCCAGCAGGACCGCGGCACCGCCGAGCAGGATCGTGCGGCGCGGGTGGAGGCGGCCCAGGACGTATCCGGCGACGGCGGCCGACGCGGGCGGCAGGAACGCGGTCGCCCCGTTGAGCAGGCCGCTGTCGATGTGGAAGATGTCCCGGACGATCGTCGGGGCGAGGCCCATGAACAGCCCGGCGAACATCCAGCTGGCCAGGTGCACGGGGATCGCGGCGGCGAACTCGCGGCGGGCCGCCCGCGGCACGGTCACCCGGGGCCTGAGCGAGTCGAGCGCGCCGGGCCGCCTGGTCACGGTCTCGCCGGAGAACGCGGCGGTGAGCGTACCGACGACCATGATCACGGTGAGAGCGCCGAAGACGATGAGGTTCGCCGAGTGGGTGAACTGCACGGCGAAGCCGGTCAGCAGCGCGCCCAGCCCGAGACCGCCGGCCGGTGCGGCGCCCGCGACGATCGTGCCGAGCCGCTTGCGGTGCGGTGGCGCCAGCTCGACGAGCGCGGCGGTGAACGCGCTGCTCGCGGCGCCCGTGGCGACGCCCTGCACGACCCGGGCGGCGATCACCCAGCCGATGTCCGGGGCGAACACGAACATGAGCATCGCGGCGACCTCGAGGCTGAGCGCGCCGACCAGGACCGGCCGCCGGCCCACGTGGTCGGACAGTGAGCCGACGACGAGCAGCGACGCCAGCAGGCCGAGGGCGTAGGCGGCGAACGCGACGGTCAGCACCCACGGCGCGAAGCCCCACTGGTGCTCGAACAGCACGAGCAGTGGCGTCGGCGCCCCGGCCGCCAGGTACAGCGACGCGAACGCGAGGCCGGCGCCGGCGAACGCGACCCCGGCGGGCAGTGTGACCGGTCGGGCCAGTGCGGTGGTCATGCCGTCCCCCTAAAGCAAATCTCATTGCGTTAGGCTGAAGCTACGCCGCTTGATGGCGCCTTGGCGCGCTTAAAGCAAAGATCGTTGCGTTAGGAGCGTCACATGTCGACCGGGAAGCGCACCGGCGGGCGCAGCGCCGTCGTCCTCGCGCAGGTCAGGCACGCGGTCGAGGATCTGGTCAAGGAGCGCGGCGCCGAGCGGGTCACCATCCCGCTGATCGCCGAGCGCGCCGGGGTCAACCCGACGTCGATCTACCGGCGCTGGGGCGACCTGCCGACGATGCTCAACGACATCGCCACCTACCGGCTCGACCCCGACCGGCCGCTGCCCGACACCGGCGAGCCGCGCGCCGACCTCGTCGCCTGGGCGGGCGAGATCGTCGAGCACTACGCCAAGCCGGTCAACGCCGCCCTGCTGCGCGGCGGCGCCGCCGCCGCCGGCGAGACCGAGTCCGACTGCCTGCGCAACCGCCGCGCCGAGGCCGTCGTCCTCGCCTCCCGGTCCGGCGCGCCCTTCGCCGCCGACGACCTCATCGACCTCGTGATCTCGCCCATCATCTACCGGGTGATCTTCCTGCCGTGGACGCTGACGCCCGACCTCGCGGCACGCTGCGTCGACCGGCTGCTGACCCAGCGCACGTCCGGCGGCCAGGCCGCCGGGGGCGAGGTAGCGTCGGAGGCATGAAGATTCCAGGACCGGACCACCCGATCACCGTCACGCCGACCGGCCGCCGCGTCACGGTCCGCGTCGACGGTGCCGTCGTCGCCGACACCACGGACGCGCTGACGCTGCAGGAGTCCACCTATCCGCCGGCGTATTACCTGCCCCTCGCCGACGTGGACCAGTCGGTGCTGCGGCGCACGGAGCACTCGACGCACTGCCCGTACAAGGGCGACGCCTCCTACTACAGCGTCGTCACCGCCGACCGTGAGCTCACGAACGTCATCTGGACCTACGAGACGCCCTACCCGGCCGTGGAGCCGATCGCCGAGCGGGTCGCCTTCTACACCGACCGGGTCGACCTGACAGTGGAGTGACGCGTTCGTCCCGGCCGCGTGCAACGCGAGGGGTTTCGCGAAACGTCTTCGTGTGGGTAGCGTTCGCGAGCGGGGAGGACGAGACATGCTGAGTCGACGCAAGATGCTGGTCACGGGTGCCGGAGTCGCCACCGCCGCGGTCCTGGCCGGCTGTGACGACGGCGCGAAGAAGACGGGCTCGGCCGCCACGGGGACCGACGGCAAGGGCGGCGGCGCCGCCCCGCAGCCGGCGAAGCTCACCATCACGCCGGCCGCCGACAGCAAGGACGTCGCGCCGACCAGCCCGGTCACCGTCGCCATCGAGAACGGCACGCTCGACACCGTCACGGTCGCCGCCGCCGGCAAGGCCCTCGCCGGCACCCTGGCCGACGACAAGCACAACTGGCGGTCCACCGGTGCCCTGGCGTATGGGCAGACCTACACCGTGACGGTCACCGGTGCCGACGCCGCCGGGGCCGCGGTCAGCCAGACCGCCACGTTCACCACGCTGAAGCCGGCCGCCACCGTCGGGATCACCTTCCAGGCCAACCCGATGCTCGCGTTGAAGAACGGCAACACGTATGGCGTCGGCCAGCCTGTCATCGTCTTCTTCAACAAGGCCGTCACCAACAAGGACGCCGTCGCCGAGGCCATGAAGGTCACCACCACACCCGCGGTCGAGGGCAGGTGGCACTGGGTCAGCGCGCAGAGCGCCCACTGGCGCCCCGAGAAGTACTGGGCCCCCGGCACGTCCGTGAAGGTCGAAGCCAACCTGCTCGGCGTCGACACCGGCAACGGCGTCTACGGCGGCACCAACGCCTCCGCCGGCTTCACGATCGGCAAGTCCCGCATCGCCATCGCCGACTCCAACACCAAGCAGATGGAGTGCTACGTCGACGGCCAGATGGTCCGCAAGATCCCCTGCAGCATGGGCCGCGGCGGCAAGGGCGCCATCGGCTCCAAGGGCGAGAAGATCGACTACCTGACCGCCAGCGGCGTCCACGTCCTCATGACGAAGGAACCCCTCGTCACGATGAGCTCCGCCTCCTACGGCGTCACCAACAAGAACGACCCGAACTACTACGAGGAGAAGATCCGCCTCGCGTGCCGGATCTCGCTCTCGGGTGAGTACGTCCACCTCGCCGACTGGAACATCCCCAAGCACGGCAAGGAGAACACCTCGCACGGCTGCATCAACGTCGCCCCCGACCACGCCAAGTGGTTCTACGAGAACTTCGACGTCGGCGACGTCGTGGAGGTCCGCAACACCGCGAAGAACCTCACCCTCACCGACGGCATCGGCGACTGGAACGTCCCCTACGCCCAGTGGTGACCCACGCCTGACCGCTTCGCCACCCGCGGGCCGGCCCTTCGTCCTCCGCCCGTGGGCTCCGTGGAGCGCTGCCACTCCCCGGCCCCTGCGCAGCTCCGCCGTCACATATCTGATTTTTCGGATATGTGCGGCAAGTCGACCATCTCGCCCCGAGAATCATGCGGTGCGGGGGATGCGGGTGCTGGTCACCGATGACGGGCGGTGGCGCCTGGAGGTGCGGTCCCGGGGCGTCGACGTCTACGACCGTGGCGCCGAGAGCTCCCGCAAGGTCCGCGTCGGCGCGCTCGTCCTGCGCCAGACCGACCTCGACCGTGCCGTGCGCTACCTCCTCGACCAGGGCGCCGACGTCGACACCCTCCACGAGCGCTGACCGCCGCGCAACGGGACCGCCGCCCCTGCGCCGCCGGCCTGCGCCGCCGAGGGTCAGCGGCCGCCGGCGACCCGCAGTGTCGTTCCGGTGGCGTACGAGGCGGCGTCGCTCAGCAGCCAGGCGATGGCCTCCGCGATCTCGGACGGTTCGCCGGCGCGGCCGAGCGGGATGCCGGGCCCGGCCTTCTCGGCGCGGTCCGGGTCGCCGGACACGGCGTGCATCTCGGTGCGGATGATGCCGGGGGCGACCCCGTTGACGCGGATGCCCGCCGGGCCGAGCTCCTTCGCCAGCCCGAGCGTCAGCGTGTCGAGGGCGGCCTTGCTCGCGGCGTAGTGGATGTACTCACCGGGGCTGCCCAGCGTCGCCGCGCCCGACGAGACGTTGACGATCGCGCCGCCGCGGGGCAGGACCCGGGCGGCCTCGCGGGCGCACAGGAACGCGCCGACGATGTTGACGTCGACGACCCGGCGCAGGTCCTCGGTGCGCAGGTCGGCGAGGGTGCCCATCGGGGAGGTGACGGCGGCGTTGTTGACCAGGCCGGTGACCGGGCCGAGCTCGGCGGCGGCGGTCGCGAACAGCCGCACCACGTCCTGCTCGACGGACGTGTCCACCTGCACCGCGACGGCGGCCCCGCCCGCCGCCACCACGGCGGAGACCACCGATGCGGCGGAGGAGGCGGACCGCTGGTAGCCGACCGCGACCCGGTGCCCGTCCGCCGCGAGCCGCACGGCGCACGCCGCCCCGATGCCCCTGCTGCCACCCGTGACGATCGTGACCTGACCCATGGACGCGAGCCTAGACGGTCACGACCCGAGCGAGGCCCGGTCGTGCGGCAGCGTCCAGCCCGACAGTGCGGGGCCGAGCGGGACCACGCCCGACGGGTTGATGTCGCGGTGGACCTCGTAGTAGTGCCGCTTGATGTGGTCGAAGTCGACCGTGTCGCCGAATCCCGGGGTCTGGAACAGGTCGCGGGCGTAGTCCCACAGCACGGGCAGCTCGGTGAGCTTCTGCCGGTTGCACTTGAAGTGGCCGTGGTACACGGCGTCGAACCGCACGAGGGTGGTGAACAGGCGGATGTCCGCCTCGGTGATCCGGCCGCCGACGAGGTACCGCCGGGTCGACAGCCGCTGCGACAACCAGTCCAGCCGGGCGAACAGCCGCTCGTAGGCCGCCTCGTACGCCTCCTGGGAGCCGGCGAACCCGGCCCGGTAGACGCCGTTGTTGACGTCCTTGAAGACGACCTCGTTGACCTCGTCGATCTCGTCGCGGAGCTCGAGGGGGTACAGCTGCGGCGAACCGGGCCTGTGGAACCGCGCCCACTCCGTGGAGAGGTCGAGGGTGATCTGGGCGTAGTCGTTGGTGACGACCTGGCCGGTGGTGACGTCGACGACGCACGGCACCGTGATGCCGCGCTCGTAGCCGGGGAAGCGGGCGAAGTACGCGTCCTGGATGCGTTCGATGCCGAGCACCGGGTCGACGCCGCCGGGGTCGAGGTCGAAGGTCCAGCTGCGCTGGTCGTGGGTGGGGCCGCAGACGCCCATCGACAGCACGTCCTGCAGCCCGAGCAGCTCCCGCACGATGATGGCGCGGCTCGCCCACGGGCAGGCCCGGCTCACCACCAGTCGGTAGCGGCCGGGCTCGACCGGGTAGCCGTCCCGGCCGTCGGCGGTGATGCGGGAGGTGATGTAGTTCTGGTCCCGCTTGAACTCGCCGGTCGACCGGTAGGCACCCATGTGTCCTATCCTGCCACCGCCGCGTACCGCTCCGCCGGGTCGCGGATCAGCGACTGCTTCGCCCCGCGGGAGGTGTCGTCGGCGAGGACCTCGTCGCGGTCCTGCTCGACCGCGTCGAACACCTGCGCGGCGACCGACCCGGGGCTGACCTTCGGGGCGTCGACGGCGGCGGCCATGTCGGTGTCGACGTAGCCGACGTGCAGGCCGGTGACGCCGATGCCCTGCGGCGCGAGCTCCAGGCGCAGCGCGTCGCTGGCCGACCACAGGGCCGCCTTCGTCGCGCTGTACGACTGGCCGAGCGCGACCCACGACAGCGCCGAGTGCACGTTCACGATCCGCCCGCCGCCGTTGGCGAGCAGCTGCGGCACGAACGCCCGGGTGACGTGCAGCGGGCCGTAGAAGTTCGTCTCGAACTCGCGGCGCACGTCGGCCAGGTCGCCGGTCAGGAAGCTGGCGCCGACGTAGATGCCGGCGTTGTTGATCAGGACGGTGACGTCGCCGGTGCCGGCGGCGGCCAGCCGGACCGACCCGGGATCGGTCACGTCCAGGGCGACCGCCTCGGCGCCGGGCGTGGTGACGGTGCGCGGGTCCCGGGCGGCGGCGTAGACCTTCCGGGCGCCGCGTGCCAGAGCCTCGGCCACGAGGGCCTTGCCGATGCCACGGTTGCCGCCGGTGACCAGTACCACCGCATCCTCGATCTTCATGTCTGCCTCCGCTGTCGCGTCGCCGCCGGAAACCGATTGGTTTCCGGTCGTCACGGCAACCATAAACCGATCGGTTTACACTTGGGGTGTGACCTCTCCAACACGGGACCGCCTCTTGCGCGCCGCCGCCGACCTGTTCTACGCGGAGGGCGTCGGCGCGGTCGGCGTCGAGCGCCTGTGCCAGACCGCGGGCGTGTCGAAGCGCTCGATGTATCAGCTGTTCGCGACCAAGGACGACCTGGTCGCCGAGGCGCTGCGGGTGCACGGGCCGGCCACCGTCGCGCACTATTTCGCGCCCGGGGACGCGGACCTCACCCCGCGCGAGCGGATCCTGCACGTCTTCGCCGTCCTCGAGGAGCAGGCCACCGCACCCGGCTTCCACGGTTGCCCGTTCGCCAACACGACGATCGAGCTGCACGACGCGGCGCACCGGGCGAGCCGCGTCGCGCTGGAGTTCAAGACGCAGCTGGAGGTGTACTTCCAGCGGCAGGCCGCCCTGCTCGGGGCCCGCGACCCGGAGCAGCTCGGCACCCAGCTGCTCATGCTGTTCGACGGCGCCTCGGTCCGCGCCGTGATGCGTGGCGGCGGGCTCGGCGGCATCGGCAGCCGCACCGCCGCGATGCTGCTGGACGCGCTCGCATGACGTCGCAGGTCATCGACACACCTACCCGCCACGGGTGACGATCACGGCATGACGGCTTACGCGCTCGCCCACCTGCACACGCCCACCATCAACGAGGACGTCCTGGTCTACCTGGAGCGGATCCAGGCGACCCTCGACCCGTTCGGCGGCACGTTCCTCGCCCACGGCCCCGACGTCGAGGTCCGCGAGGGCGACTGGCCCGGCTCGCTCGTGATCATCGCGTTCCCGGACCTGGGCGCGGCCCGGGACTGGTACGACTCGCCCGCCTACCAGGAGATCCTGCACCTGCGCACCGACCACATCGCCGGCTCCGCGATCCTCTTCGACGGCGTCCGCCCCGGCCACGACCCGGCGAGGATGGCCGCCGCGATCCGCGCTGTCACCTGAGCGCACGGCCGGATACAGTTTGCCGCGTGCCCATGGATCGGATCGACACCAGCGTGGCCCACCCGGCCCGGCGGTACAACTACTGGCTGGGTGGCAAGGACAACTTCGCCGCCGACAGGGCCTCCGGCGACGCCATCGCCGCGGCCTGGCCGAGCGCGCCGATCGCCGCCCGGGAGAACCGGCGCTTCCTCGGCCGCGCCGTGCGCTTCCTGGCCGGCGAGGCGGGCATCCGCCAGTTCCTGGACATCGGCACCGGCCTGCCCACCGCGGGCAACACCCACGAGGTCGCGCAGGCCATCGCCCCGTCGGCCCGGGTCGTCTACGTCGACAACGACCCGATGGTCATGGTCCACGCCAGGGCGCTGCTGACCAGCGCGCCCGAGGGCGCGACCGCCTACCTGGAGGCGGACCTGCGCGACCCGGCCCGCATCCTCGCCCACCCCGACCTGCGCGCCACCCTCGACTTCACCGCTCCGATCGGCCTCATGCTCGTCGCGGTGCTGCACTTCATCCACGGCGAGGGCGCCGGCACGCCGATCGTGCGGGAGCTCCTCGATGCCCTGCCCCCGGGCAGCTACCTCGTGGCCAGCAACGCGACGAAGGACTTCCTGCCGCCGCAGATCGCCGCGGTGTACGACCGGATGCTCGCCGCCGGACAGACCGACATCTGGCCCCGCACCCGGGACGAGTTCGGCGCCCTGTTCGACGGGCTGACCCTCGTCGACCCGGGTGTCGTCGCCGTCGACGCGTGGCGCCCCGACGCCGACCGCGACCCGGACCTCACTCCAGCCGACATCTCCGTCTACGGCGCCGTCGGGCAGCTCTAAAGACCATTCGGGGTCAGGGTTTGGGTTGCTCCTTCTTTGTGGGTGATCGCTTTGGCCTGTGGCGGCGGTGTGCTGGGGGTATGCGGTACGGCGATGGCGGTGGTCTGAACTCGGCTGCGCGGGAGCGGCGGGAGTTGGTGCGTCGTCGGGCCGGGGAGCTGTTCGCGGAGGGCGTCACGGCGTTGGGCGTGGCTGCTGCGTTGGAGGTCTCGGCGAACAGTGCGTACCGGTGGCGGCGGGCGTGGGCGGCCGGTGGGGTCGAGGCACTGGCGTCGAAGGGCCCGCCGGGGCCGGACCCGGTGCTGTCCGAGGCGCAGCTGGTCCGGTTGCGGCAACAGCTGGAGCTGGGGCCGGCCGCTGCCGGGTACGGCGAGGATCAGCGGTGGACGCTGCAGCGGATCGCGGCGTTGATCGCCACGATGTTCCACCAGCGGGTCAGCATCGCCACGGTGTGGCAGGTGATGCGCCGCCTGGGCTACACCGCCCAGCTGCCGGTGCATCGTGCTGTGGAGCGTGACGAGCAGGCCATCACGCATTGGCGGCGGCGCCGGTGGCCGGCGCTAAAAGGGTCGCGCGGCGGCTGAGCGCCTGGATCTGTTTCGCCGACGAGTGCGGTCAGACGTTGCGGGCGAGGAAGGCCACGACCTGGGCACCGCGCGGGGGCACGCCGGTGGTGTCGGTGACCGCCGCCGGCAACGTCCGGGTCTCGGTGGCGGGTCTGGTCTGCTACCGGCCCGGTGACCGCTCGCGGCTGATCTACCGCACAATGCTGCACCGGGGCCGCAAAGGAGAACCGAAAGGCTTCCGGGAGAACGACCTCGCCCGGATGCTCGACGCCGCTCACCAGCAGCTTCACGGACCGATCATCCTGATCTGGGACGGCCTCAACACCCACAGGTCCGCCCGGATGCGCACGCTGATCGCCGCCCGGCCATGGCTGCGCGCCTACCGGCTGCCGGGCTACGCCTCCGAGCTCAACCCGACCGAGAAGGTCTGGTCGGCACTGAAACGCAGCTTGGGCAACCTCGCCACCCGGACCGCCACCGCCCTGGAACACGCCGTCAAGAACCGCCTCAAACGCATGCAATACCGCCACGGCCTCTTCGACAGCTACCTCACCGCCACCGGCCTATCCCCACCCAAACCCTGACCCCGAAAGGTCTCTAGCTCGCGCGGCCCTGGCTTACGCGGCCCTAGCTTGCGCGTTGGGCCGTGATCGCGGCCTCGAGGGTGTCATACATGGCGTCGCCGCGGTCGTGGTCGCCGAGGCGGCGGGTGACGTAGGCGAGGCTGTAGCCGAACGACTCGTCGCTGCCGGCGGACGACCCGCCGATGCCGCCCATGCCCAACCAGGCGTCCTCGCGGCGCCAGCCGAGGGTCCAGGTCGCGTCCTGCTCCAGGAGCCGGTCGAAACCGACCGCCTGCGGACCGAGCGCCTCGGCGAGCAGCGGCGCGGGCAGCATGCCGGGCAGCCCCTCGTAGAACGCGGCGAGCCCCCGTGCCGTCGCGTGGCAGTTGACGGCGGGAAGCTCCCCGCCGCGCCACAGCGGGCCGTTGACGACCTCGGTGGCGAGGAGCTCCGCCGGGCCGAGGGCGCGGGACCACAGGTCGCCGTGGCCGCTCAGCTGCCGCTCGGGCCAGTCGGGCGTGGCGTGCTCGACCTCGGCGCACCGCGCGGCGTCCACAGCGGACAGTCCGAAGTGGACGTCGACGCCGAGCGTGCGCACGACCTCGCCGACCGTCTCGCCGGTGGCGCCGCGCAGGATCTCGCCGAGGATGGTCCCGTACGTGAGCGCGTGCTCCCCGAACGCCGTCCCCGGCTCCCACTCCAGCGGCGTGGCCGCGATGGCGGCCGCGAACCGGTCGCCGTCCAGGATCTCGGCGACGTCGGAAACCCGGGCGGCGGGCAGGCCGGCCTGGTGGGACAGGGCGTGCCGGACCGTGGCGGCCGGGTGAGGGAACGCCTTCCAGTACGTGGCGACCGGGGCGTCGAGGTCGATCCTGCCGTCGGCGACCCGGCGCAGCACCGCCATCGCCGCGACCGGTTTCCCCGTGGAGAACACGGTCGACAGCGTGTCCGCCTCCCACGGCCGGGTGCGGGCCGCGTCGGCCCAGCCGCCCCACAGGTCGACGACGAGGGTGCCGCCCACGTGGGCGGCGACCGACGCGCCCGTCTCCGCCCCCGAGCCGAACAGCTCCTCGAACGCCGTCCGGACCGTCTCGAACCCTGGTGCGACGCTGCCGCGCACGATGTCTGCCACGCGCCGCACCTTACCGCCGCGCCGCCGGCGGGTCCGGTCATTTACCCGCGGTCGCCGCGGCCATGAAGGTCACCAGCACGCCCGCGGTCGAACGCGTCGCAGGTGCGGCCCGCTCGCCTCCGGGACCTTGAACGTGACGCCCGGGCTGTGGCTGGGGACGGTGACGGGGCCGTTGCCGTGCCAGCCGAAGAGGTGCTCCACGCCGTCGTGCGGGCCGGCGACGAACCCGTCGAGGGACATCGTCATGTCTGCGATCACCTTGGTCAGGTCGTGGCTCATACCCACAGGTACCGACACGGGAGCGGCTCGGTAGCGGATCTGTTCCCGGGTTGTGCGGATCTCCTACAGTCTTCGTGTGACCGACGTGCCGCCGCAGAGCCCCGACGCCACCGACTCCGGCCCGCCGCGGTCTCCCGGCCAGGCCCCGCCGCCGGTGTGGGCCTCCACCGCCGGCGGCGCGTCAGATGCCCCGGCTGCTCCGGCCGCTCCGGCTGCTCCGGCCGCGCCGGGTGCTTCCGGTGCCGACGATGGCCTGCCGCGGGCGCCGATGGTCGACCCCGGGCCGCCGTGGACGCCGTCGGGCCAGCCGCAGGCAGCCGGCGCGGGGCAGCCGTCATGGGTCACCGCCGGTCAACCCCAGGCCGCCGCCGACGCCGGTCAGCCGGAGTGGGTCACCGCCGGTCAACCCCAGGCCGCCGCCGACGCCGGTCAGCCGGAGTGGATCACCGCCGGCCAGCCGCAGGCCGCCGCCGACGCCGGTCAGCCGCAGTGGATCACCGCCGGGCAGCCGCAGGGCGACGCCGGTCAGCAGGCATGGATTCCCGGCGATCCGGGGCCGGCGCCGCAGCCGTCCCAGCCGTCGCCCGACGGGGTCGACGACGGGCCGCCGCCCGGGCTGTGGCAGAAGATGCGCGCCGACCCCGAGTACGCGCCTGAGCACCTCGCGCTCGAGGCCGTCACCAGGATCGGGCCGAAGATGCTCGTCGAGCTGCGGAAGCTCCGCGCCCAGAACCCGGCCGCGCCGCCGGAGGCGATCGCGAGCATGGTCGTCTACCGGTACACCAACCACGCCAGGCTCTCCGGGGCGGTGTCCGGCGCCGCCGGGCTCGCCGGGGCGGTCCTCGACGTCGGTGTGCTCGCCTGGACCCAGGCGAAGATGGTGCTGCTCGTCGCCGCCGCGTTCGGTCACGACCCCGCCGATCCCGAGCGGGCCACGGAGCTGCTGGTGCTGCAGGGCGTCCACAAGTACACGCAGACGGCCCGGGCCGCGCTGCAGGTCGCCCGCGGGCGGCAGGGCATCGGCACGCTGCTGCCGGACAAGCGCCGACCGATCAACCAGATGCTGCTGACCCTGGGCCTGAAGCTCGCCCAGATGGCCGGGGTCAAGGCCGCGAAGCGGCTGTTCGCGAAGATGGTCCCGGGTGCGGCGATCATCCTCGGCAGCTTCGCCAACGCGGGGGCGACGAAGTCGCTCGGCAAGAAGGCCGTCGAGCTGTACGGCCGCCCGGCGCTGCCGATGCAACGCCCGCCGCTGCAGCTGCCACCGGCGCCGAAGCGCTAGCCGCGGTTCACGCGGTCCGGCGCAGGGTCGCGAAGACGATGACGTTGCCGCGGTACGCGCGCCGCATCCGGTCGAAGGTGCCGCCGCACGTGATGAGCCGCAGCACCGGGCGGTCCGCCGCGCCGTAGACCTCGGCCGAGGGGAACCGCTCCTTCGGGTACTCCTCGACCCGGTCGACGCCGAACACCGCGGTCGTGCCGTCGGCCCGGCGGACGCTGACCTCGTCGCCGGGGCGCAGGTCCCGCAGCTGGTAGAACACCGCGGGCCCGTCCCTGGCCGTGTCGACGTGCCCGAGGATCACCGCCGGCCCGACCTCTCCGGGCGTGGCGAGATGCTTGTACCAGCCCGCGGGCGCGTCGCCCCGCAACGGCGGCACCGCGATCGTCCCGTCAGGGTTGAGGCCCAGCTCCATCAGCGAGGTGCTGACCCCGATCACCGGGATGTCCAGGTGTACGGGCACCGAAGCCCCCATCCCGCCACCGGCCGCGCCGACGCCGGCAGCGGGGCCGCCGGTGGGACCGCCCGTGGTGGCGGTCACGGCGCCGTCACCACCGGCGACCGGACCGGTGGCGGCCTGGCCGGTGGTGGCAGAGCCGGTGGTGGCCGGTCGGGTCGCGGCCGGGCCGGTGGTGGCGCCCGGCGGGCCGGGGGCGCGGCCGGTCGGCGCGGGCGGTCCGGGCGGTCCGAGCGGCACCTCGTCGGCGGCGGCCTGCTGCCCGGGCCGGCGCTGCGGCTCCCGCGCCGGTGCGGCACCGATGACCACGAGCGTGAGCCCCGCGACGGCGCAGACGGCGGTGAGCACGTCGATGATCCGCCGTCGCCGCCGCGGCTCCATCGCCGAGATCCGCTGCCGCATCCGCGAGGCTGCCCGGGCCACCCCGGGCGCGGCGGGTGGTCCGGGCCGCATCTACCGCGGGCCGGACGACGGGCGCAGCCGGAACACCATGAGAGCCGCGGCGGCGAGCAGCAGGACGATGCCGGCGCCCGCCAGAAGCGGATACCGCATGCCGAGACCACCGCCGCCGCCCGTGCCCGGCGCGCCGCTCGGGGTCGTCGCCGGCCGTGCGGTCGCCGTGGCGGTGCCGCCCGCCGCACCCGCGGAGCTGCCCGGCCCGGTGGAGGTCGTGGCGCCGCCACCCGCCGCGCCGGCCGATGAGCCGCCACCGGCGGTGGCGCCTCCGGCGGCCGCGCCGCCCGTGCCGGTCGCGGCGCCGGTGGGGGGCGGGGTCCTGGCCGCGTTGCCCGAGGCGGTCGGGCCGGCCGAGGCGGAGCGGGAGGCGGGCGCGGCGGTGCTCGAGGGGCCCGTGGCGGCGCCGTCGCGGTCGTCGCGGGTCGCCACGCAGTACGACAGCAGCAGCACGAGCAGGACCAGCAACGCGACAGCCGCCACCGTGGCGATCGCCCGCCGTTCGGCGAGTGTGCGCCTGGCGTGAGCTCTTCTCGCGGGTTGGGACATCGAGCCTCCCCTGTCGAAGACGGGATGAGGGTACCCAACCGCCAGCGTCGCATAACCGCCGGTCGATAGCACCTGTCGCCCGGACGTGGGCGAGGCGTCAGACGGTCACCCGGCCGCGCGAGGGCCGCCGCACGGCACACGTGCGGCGGTCCCACAGCACCAGCAGTCCGATCCCGGCCCGCAGCGACACGGCCCCGACCAGCACCCAAGCGATCCACGGCATGCTCCGTTGATGCCCACGCCGTCGATGCGCCAACCGCTACTCGAACAGCGAGTGGTGCCCGCCCCGGGCGTGGCGGCGGCGCTGCACGACGACGAGGTCGACCACGGCGACGGCGGCGAGGAACACGAACGCCCACGCGGGCAGCGGCAGGCCGGCGCGGAAGAACAGCACCGCGAAGACGACCGACGACACCAGGCCGAACGTGGCCAGGACCAGGCGCAGGTTGAGGGGGCTGTACGGGTGCCCGACGGTCCCTCGCCGCCGGGGCGGCTGCGCGTCCAGAGGCATACCGTTCACCTACCCGGCCCGGCCGGTACCGTAACCGCGTGCCGAACCGGGATCGAAACAGGAGCACGGTGTGAGCGGGCGGCTCCGGGAGATCGCCCGGCAGACCGTCGCGATCGCCACCGTCGGCGAGTATCGCAACCAGGCCGGTGACCTCGTCCGCATCGGCCCCGCGGTGACCGCCGCCGTCGCCGGGACCAGGCTGTTCCTGCCGGACGACACCGTGCCCCCGCCGGTGGGCCCGCCCGCGGCGCCCCGCGTCGAGGTCACCGCCGAGTCGACCCTCGAAGCGGCCCGGCGCCTGGCGGCGGAGGGCGACGTCGCGTGCCTGGTGTTCGCGTCGGCGAAGAACCCCGGCGGCGGCTTCCTCGGCGGCGCCGAGGCGCAGGAGGAGAGCCTCGCCCGCGCCTCGGCCCTCTACCCGTGCCTGCGGGCGGCGCCGGACTTCTACGCGTTCCACCGTGAGCAGCACGATCTGCGGTACAGCGACCGGATCGTCTACTCGCCGGGTGTACCGGTGTTCCGCGACGACAAGGGCAGGCTGCTCGACGCGGCGCACCACGCCACGTTCCTGACGGCCGCCGCCCCGAACCTCGGCATGATCCTGCGCAACCAGCCGGACGACGCCGTCGGCGTCCCCGCGGTGCTGCACCGGCGGGCCCGCCGCGTCCTCGCGGTCGCCGCCGCGCACGGGCACCGCACCCTGGTCCTCGGCGGGTGGGGCTGCGGGGTGTTCCGCAACGTGCCGGCCGACGTGGCCCGCGCGTTCGCCGTGGCGCTCGCCGAGGTCGGCGCGTTCGATCAGGTGACCTTCGCGGTGTACGACCGGGCGAAGGGCACCCCGGTCCGCGGGGCGTTCACCGAGGCGTTCGGGAGTGCTCCCGGCCGCCTGTAGAATCAGCGCCCGGATTGGGCGCAATGCAGGAATTGAGTGGATCGATGCTGATATCCGCTCCGGCCCCCGTCAGGTATGTTCCGACGGGCGCACGAGTGGTAGGAGCGGAAATGAGCGTGAACGAGGCCACCCGCGAGGAGGCCGGGCCCACGGTGGACAGGACCGCCGTCCTGGGCTCCTCGCTGCCCCGGATGTTCCTCGCGATCGCCGTCGCGGTCACGGTTGTCGTGCTGGCCGTGACGCACTGGTCGGCGGTCAGCGCGGGCGCCGCCGGGCTGGCCAGGGCCGACAGTGCCTGGCTGGTCGTCGCCGCGCTCGGCACCGCGTCGATCTGGATCGCCGGGACCATCACGCAGATCGGCTCGATGTCGCTGCGCCCGCCGGTCGGCAGGCTCCTGGCGGTCCAGGTGGCGGCGTCGTTCGCCAACCACGTCCTGCCCGCCGGTTCGGGCGGGATGGGGATCAACATCCGGTTCCTGCGCAAGCACGGTCTCGGGCCGGGCGCCGCGGTCGGCTCCGTCGGGCTGAACACGCTCGTCGGCATGGTCACGCACACGCTGCTGCTCGTCGTGGCCGTCGCCGTCAGCCCGTCGCTGGCCCGCGGCATCCAGGTGCCGGGGTCGTGGCGCGAGTCGGCGGCGCGGGCCGCGGAGCCGGCGGGCTGGGTCCTGCTCGCGGTCTGTGCCCTGCTGCTGACCGCGGGCCTGGTCGCCGCCGCGCGTCCCGCGTGGCGCCGCAGGATGGCGGGCCGGGTCGTCGCGGCGGGCCGGCGGGTCGGTGAGGAGCTGCGCCGGCTGTGGGGGGTGCTGCGCGACCCGTACCGGGCGGCGGCGCTGTGGCTCGGGTCGTTCTCCACGCCGCTGCTGCACGCCGTCATCCTCTACGCGGTCCTGCACAGCCTGGGCGTGGCGGTGACGGTCGGGACCGCCGTCGTGCTCTACCTCGTCGTGTCGACGCTGTCGGCGTTCGTGCCGTCACCCGGTGGCATCGGCGCGCTCGACGTCGCCATGCTGGCCGGACTCACCGCGATCGGCGTCTCGTCCGCTGTCGCGCTCGGTGCGGTGGTGGGGTATCGGCTGATCACCGTGTGGGTGCCGCTCCTGCCCAGCGCGTTCGTCCTGGCGGTCCTCCTGCGCCGCCGCATCATCTGACCCGCGCCGCCACGCCACGACGCGCTCGTGCGGCGGTGCCGCGCCGCCCGGCCCGCGCCGCCACGGCACGGTGCGGTCCCGCGGCGGCGCCATGTCGTCGGCGGCCCGCCGCCACGGCAGGGTGGTGAAGCGGGCCGGCAGTGGTGGCAGGGCCGGGGCGAGCGCGACCGCGGCGAGGCCGACCACGACCCCGGCGACGACGTCGAGGACCCAGTGGTTGGCGGTGACGACCACGACGACCGCGGTGATCGAGGGGTACACGTAGCACAGCGCCCGCCCGCGCCGCCCCGCCAGGAGCGCCGCGGCGACGCACGCGGTCCACACCGCCCAGGCGAGGTGCAGCGACGGCATCGCCGCGTACTGGTCGGCGGGCACCTGGCCGCCGTGGTCGAGGCTGAACCCGGCGGCGGCGATCGTGTCGACGTAGCCGCCGCCCGGCATCAGCCTCGGCGGCATCACCGGCAGCAGGTAGAAGACGGTCATCCCGGTCACGTTGGTGATGACCAGGGCGTTGCGCATCGGCCGGTAGAGCTCCGGCCCGGCGATGTAGCACCAGACCAGGACCGCCAGGGACACGCCGATGTGGGCGAACTGGTACCAGTACACCGCGGCCAGGGCCAACGGCGGATGGTCGGTCAGCCACCGGTTGGCGGCCAGCTCCCAGTCCAGGTGCAGCAGCCGCTCGATCGACAGCACCTCGGCCCCGTGCCGGTGCGCGGGCGCCTCCCGCACCGCGGCCAGGGAGCGGATCAGGTCGTACACCTTGACGAGCAGCACCACGATCAGCAGCTCGCCGAGCACGTTGGGCCGGCGGCGCTTGGTGGCGGGGATCGTGGCGGGACGGTCCGTGAGCGTGCCGGAGCGCAGCGGAGGAACGCTCACCATGGGCGCAGGTTCTGGCTCAGGCCGACGCTGGAGCGCAGCGGAGGCGGCGGCGGCGGCGTGCCGGAGCGCAGCGGAGGTGGCGGCGGCGTGAGCGGGCGCAGGGTCACGCGCGGGCGCCGATCGGTGCCCGGTGTGCCGCGGCGAGCTCATACAGCCCGGTGGTCTTCGCCAGGACGTCCGGCCACGCGACCGGCGGCGCCGTGGCCAGGTTGTGCGCGGCGATGCGGCCGCGCCGGTCCGGATCTGTGGCGAGCGCGGCGATCGCGTCGGCCATCGCGGCGTCGCTGTCGACCAAGACACCCTCCCTGCCATCGGTGATGAGCTGACCGATCCCGCCCTCGGCCCGCGCGACCACGGGAAGCCCAGCGCACCGCGCCTCCAGCGCCGCGATCCCGAAGGACTCCAGGATGGCCGGCGCGACGAACAGGTCACCCTGCGCGAACAGCGACCTGATCTGTGACCGGGACAGCCTACCGGGCAGGCTCACCCATCCGGTCATCCCGTGTCTGCGCAGGTAGCGCTCCATCGCCGGGCGGCGCGGGCCGTCGCCGGCGATGACCACCCGCAGGCCGGCCGCCGCCGGCAGCGACAGCCGGGCCCGGCGCAGCATCCGCAGCAGCTGCAGCGGCCGCTTGCGGGCGGCGAGGCGCATGACGGCGACGACGAGCACGCCGCGGGGGTCGGTGGGGTGCGGGTCGACCCGCCACCGGTCGGCGTCGATGCCGTTGGGCAGCACGTGCACCTCGGCGGGCCAGACGAGCCGGCGCAGGGGCGCGGCCGCGACGTCGCTGACCGCCGTCCACACGGCCGGCCAGGCGGACCAGCCGGAGACGGTGTCCAGCGCGCGGAACGCGTGCTCCAGGTGCGACAGCAGCGAGTGGATCGTCACCACGGTCGGGACCCGGTCGGCGAGCGACGCGGCGGCGTAGGCGAGCGGCGAGGCCGGCCCGGCGTGCACGTGCAGCACGTCGTACCGGCCGGACAGCAGCAGCGACCTGCCCGCCCGCAGGACGGTGGGGCGCACCTCGGCGGGCAGCCAGAGCCGCTCCGACAGCCGGTGCACCCGCGGCTCACCGTCCGGGGAGGGGCGGGTGGCGCCGGTGGGGCCGTCGGGGGTGGTGGTGACGATCTCGACGTCGTGACCGGCCGCCTGCTGCCGGACGGCCAGGTCGTGCACGTGCATCTCGATCCCGCCGAGGCGGGGGAGGTAGAAGTCGGTGATGTGCGCGATTCTCATGAACTTCGGCTCCGAGGTGGTGACGGCCGGTGCCCGGGGTGAGGTGGGAGCATTGGCCGGTGCCGTACACGATGGTGTCGTTTCATGCGCATCCGGACGACGAGGCGTTGCTGACCGCGGGGACCCTGGCCCGGGCGGCCGCCGAGGGGCACCGTGTCGTCCTGGTCGTCGCCACCGCCGGTGGGGCCGGGCTGGCGTCCTCGGCGGTGCTGGCGGAGGGACCCCTGGCCCGGCGGCGCTTGGCCGAGCTGGACGCCTCCGCGGCGGCTCTCGGCTGCGCCCGGGTCGAGTGCCTCGGCTACGAGGACTCGGGGATGGCGGACGCCCGCTCGGGGGCCGACGGCTCGTTCGCCGACGCGGACGTGCGGGAGGCGGCGCAGCGGCTCGCCGCGCTGCTGGAGCAGGAGCGCGCCGACGTGCTCACCGTCTACGACCCGGCCGGCGGCTACGGCCACCCCGACCACGTGCAGGTGCACCGGGTCGGGACCCTCGCGGCGGAGCTCGCGGGGACGCCGGTCGTGCTGGAGGCCACCGTCGACCGGCGGCTGCTGCAGCGGGCGCTGCGGGCCGTGCACTGGCTGCCGGGCGTCCCGGCGGACTTCCACCCGGCCCGGTTCGCCGGAGCGTTCGCCGACCCGGAGCGCATCACCCACCGTGTCGACGTGCGCCGCTTCGCCGGTGCCAAGCGGGCGGCGATGGCCGCGCACGCGAGTCAGGCCGGCGCCGACACGGGACGGCGGACGCTGGCGATCCTGCAGAAGCTGCCACGGCCGTTGTTCCGGGTGCTGATGGGGCGCGAATGGTTCGTCCAGCACGGCCGGACACCGGCCCGTCCCCTGGTCGACGACGTGTTCGCCGGTCTGCGGGACGACCGGTGAGCCGTTTCCCCGAGCAGGCAAATGCGCCCCCGATCGTCGATCGCGCCGTATGGTGCGTGGACACGGGCCGCTGATGCCGCAACCAACGATCAGCGAACCGCTGGGGAATTGTAGGTGGTCTTCCGGCGGTTCAGGGGGCAGGCACACCCCCTGATCGTCACGTTGTGCTCAGATGCGCGGCCCGGATGCCGATCGGTGCGGGGTGGGGTCGCTGCGCCGGTCGATGATCCTCGCCCGGGACAGGGTGGCCGCGACGCGCGCCGTCGCGTACTTCCTCATGGTCGGGGGTGCGGTCGTCGGGACCTGCGCGGTGCTGATCCCGGGGTTCGCCGGGAGCACCGCGGGCATCGTCTCGACCCTGGTGACCGCGGTCGCGATGATCGGCGCCGGGGTGTGCTGCCGGCTGGTGCCGGACCGGGTGCCGGAGCCGTTCTGGGTGGTCGTGCCGGTGCTCGGCGTGCTGATCGTCGGCGGGCTGAACCTCGCCACCGAGGACGTGAGCGTCAGCGCGCACCTCTACTACCTGTGGCCGCTGCTCTACGCTGCGACGTTCCTGCGGCAGGACGTCGCCTACGCGCTGCTGGTGGCGGCGAGCCTGACCGACGCGGCGACGACGTTCACGCTGCAGCCGGTCAGGGTCGGGCTGCCCGACATCGCGGCGCTGGTGGCCGCGTACTGCCTGCTCACCGTCGTGGTGACGAAGCTGCGCGGCCGGGCCGACGCCCTGGTGGCGATGCTGGAGCAGCAGGCGCTGAGCGACCCGCTGACCGGGCTGCCCAACCGGCGGGCGTTCGACCGGGACCTCACCGCCGCGCTCGACGCCGCCCGGCTGACCGGGACGGAGTACTGCCTGCTCATCATCGACGTCGACCATTTCAAGACGATCAACGACACGTGGGGCCACGCGACCGGCGACGCCGTCCTGGTCCAGGTGGCGTCGGCGCTGCGGGACACCGGGCCGGGGTGGGCGAGGGCGGCCCGGCTCGGTGGGGACGAGTTCGCCGTGCTCGTGCGGGGTGACGTGGCGGAAGCGCAACGGATCGCGGTGGCGGCGCGGGCCGCCGTGGCCGGCATCACGGACCTGCCCGACGGGCTGCCGACGCTGAGCATCGGCCTGGCGTCGACCCGGTCGGCGGTCACGGAGCCGGACGCGCTGCTCGCCGCGGCCGACCGCGCCCTGTACGACGCGAAGGTCCGCGGCCGGGACAGGGTCTCCACCGTCGAGACCGCCCCGCGCCGCCGGGCCGGAGTCCCGAACAGGTAGCCACCCGTCCAGTTCCGTCCTATTGACACGCCCCGATCCCGACCCGATGCTGTGAGAGCGCTCTCAGCAAAGAGTCTTTACAGAGCGCGCGGCGGACCACACAACGTCGCGACAGTCCTGCCCGGCCGCCACCGGGGAGCACGCCGGGCTGTCCAGCGGAACTGAGGAGCCACCTTTGCGCACCATGTCCAGGCTGCTACGCGCGGCCGCAACCCTCCTGCTGGCCCTGCCGGCCGCGCTCGTCGGCGGCACCGCCGCGCAGGCGATCGGGCCGAGCCTGCTGCCCATGACCGTCACCAACTCCACCGGTCGCGGCGACGCCGTGTACCTCTACGTGCTCGGCGTCAACCTGGCCACCGGCCGGCTCGGCTACGTCAACGGCGCCGGCACGTTCAACAACTGGCCGGCCGGCGGGCAGCCGCCCACCCCGGCGCCCGACGTGTCGATCGCCGGCCCCGGCAACGGCGGCACGAAGACCATCCAGATCCCGCGCGGGCTGTCCGGCCGGGTCTACTTCTCCCTCGGTGCCCGGATCAACTTCTTCCTCACCCCGGACGGCCTGGTCCAGCCCGCGCCGTGGGCGGGTGGGGACTCCAACCGCGACATCCTGTTCGACTGGAGCGAGTTCACCTACAACGACGCCGGCCTGTGGCTCAACAGCTCGCAGGTCGACATGTTCGCCGTCCCGCACGCCGTGACCGTCACCGGCGCCGCCGGCGCCACGAAGCGGACCGGCGACCTCGTCGCCAACGGCCGCGACGCGGTGATCAACGGCATCAAGGCGCAGCCGGGCTGGGGCGGCTCGGTGTACACCCGCGGCGACGGCACCGTCCTGCGCGTCCTCGCGCCGGGCAAGGCCGCCGAGGCGGGCGGGTTGAGCGCGACATACCTCGACTCGTACATCAACAGCGCCTGGGGCGCGTACGCGAGCAAGACCCTCACGGTCGTGCCGTTCGGCGACCAGCCGAACACGAAGTACTTCGGCCGCACGTCCGGCACGACCATG
Organism: Dactylosporangium sp. NPDC005555; assembly: GCF_040605635.1. Classification (NCBI taxonomy): domain Bacteria; kingdom Bacillati; phylum Actinomycetota; class Actinomycetes; order Micromonosporales; family Micromonosporaceae; genus Dactylosporangium; species Dactylosporangium sp. NPDC005555. The sequence continues at coordinate 129,321 of NZ_JBEXDG010000007.1, read as the reverse complement.
AACTTCACCAACAGCGCCGGGCAGCAGGTCGCGTCGTTCCAGCGGCCCGCCAGCGCCGACGTGTGGGGCTGCGCCGGCCGGCTCGCCGCACCCAACGACCAGGTCGTCGGGCCCATCTCCCGTACCCTGTGCGCCGCCCTCAACCGTGGCACGCTCGGCACGATCGACACCCAGCCGAGCACCAACGCGGCGGACTTCTACAAGAACAACCCGACCAACCAGTACGCCAAGATCATTCACGCGAACATGGCCGACGGCAAGGCGTACGCCTTCCCCTTCGACGACGTGGGCGCCTTCGAGTCGCTCGTGCACGACGGCGACCCCCGCGCCGCCGGGATCGTGCTGACCCCGTTCAGTGGCGGGAGCAACCCGCCGCCGACCGGCAACCGCATCATCAGCAACATGAACAGCAAGTGCGTCGACGTGCCGTCGTCGAACTTCACCGACGGCAACCAACTGCAGATGTGGAACTGCAACGGCACCGGCGCGCAGAACTGGACCTTCAGCGGCGACGCGATCCAGGCCGGCGGCAAGTGCATGGACGTCGCGGCCGGTTCCCTCGCCAACGACGCGAAGATCCAGATCTGGACGTGCAACGGCAGCGGGGCGCAGCGCTTCACGCTCAACGGCGCCGGTGACATCGTGAACCTGCAGTCGGGCAAGTGCCTGGACATCCAGTCGTTCAACGCCAACGACGGGGCCAAGCTCATCCAGTGGACCTGCACCGGCAGCAGCAACCAGAAGTGGCGTCGCGGCTGACGCTCCCGGAACGTGCCTGAGGCGGTCGTTTCGCGGCCGCCTCAGGTGTGCGTGGGGCCCGGGGCCCACCCCCGGGGGTCGGCGCGGTCCCGGCCCGCCAGCCGAGACCACGCCGTCTACCGGTGGAACGTCAGAACGTGCCGGCCGTGTTGCACTTGGCCTTCTGCACGATGCAGTCCTTCACCCGCTGGCCGAGGGCCACGTTGTCCCAGGCGAAGAAGTTGTCGCCGTGCATCGACGACGCCATGCCGGACGCGAGGGTGTAGCCCGCCGCGCTGCCGTGCGTGTTGTAGTCGATGACGAACGAGATGTTGGGGATCGCGACCGGGAACGCCCCGCCGCACTTGCCGTTGACCAGGTTGGTCGACACGTGCGACTTGTGGTCTGGGCTGTCCAGGTTCACACCGTCCCAGCAGTCCTGGAAGGTCAGCTGGAAGGTGAGGTTGGCGGTCTGCGCGCAGACCGGCCAGTTGCCGTCGGCGCTGCGGCCGATCTCCCCACCCGGGCCCGCGCACCAGAACTGACCGGGTGCGCCGGACGGTGTCGCCACCTGCCGCTTGGCGTCCCCGGCGATCATCCGGAAGCCCTGCGGGAACGGCACCGTCGCGGTCGGGTCCTGCAGGCGCGAGCCGTAGTACACGGTCACGCCCTGCGGCTCGATCGCCACGCCGTTCTGGTAGAGCGTCGGGATCCAGTAGGCCGAGTGGTCCAGCGCGGGTCCGCAGCTCGACGCCGTATTGGCCAGCAGCGACTCGGTGGTGGTGTTGGCGTTGGTACCGCGGTTGCCCAGGAAGCTGTGCATGTGCGACGCGCCCGGCAGCCCCGGGAAGACGATCGGGTCGTCCTTGAACGAGTGGCTGTAGGTGCACGCCGCGTTGAACTCCGAGACCCGCACGGCGTTGGCCGGCGCCGGGTGCATGGGCAGCGCGTTGAACTGCGCGAGCTGCGCGGCCCACTTCGCCTGGTCCATCTTCACCCAGCCGGTGCCGGACGGCGCGCTGGTCGTCGGGGTCGGCTGGGCACCGCCGGTGCCGAACACCTGGAACTCCCACAGCGACGCGCCGTACTGCGTCGCACGCGCCGTGGTGTTCAACTTCACGTACCGCCCGGAGGCGGCCACGTTGAAGGTCTGCGTCCCACCGGTGCCGTTGACGGTGGTGTTGATCGTCGTCCACGAGGTGCCGTCGGCCGACGTCTGGATGGTGAAGTTCTTCGCGTAGGCGGTCTCCCAGATGATCACCACTTTGTTGATCGCGGCGGTCGAGCCCAGGTCGACCTGCAGCCATTGCGGGTCGCTGAACGCGCTCGACCACCTGGTGCCGAGGTTGCCGTCGACCGCGGCGGTCGCCGGGGTGCCGGCGTTCTCGGTCGACGACGCCGTGACCGGCCTGCCCTGCGACAGCGGGGTCTCGGCGGCGTCGGCGGTCTGCAGTGCCTGGGCGGTGAGGAACGTGCCGACCAACGCGGTGAGCGCGGCGCCGAGCACCAGGGTGCGCAGCCGCGTTCTGCCCGCGAGGGCGTAGTTGGACATGACGGGTCCTCCGGTTCTGCGGGTACGGCCGGGGGCGGGGTCCGACCGGCACCGGCCCGTGGCAGCGGGCCGGTGATCTTGCCAGAGAGCGCTCTCTGTCGTTTCACACTGGACCCCGAACTCGATTCGTGTCAATGGATCCGGACAAATGGGAGAGCGCTCTCCAAGAATCCGTTTTCCCGCAGGCCGCACCGTGTGCACGCCTCCGCCCGTGTACGACCGGCCCGCGGCACCCGTGGCGAGGGAGCGCTCTCCGCGACGTTGCCCGGCTCGGCGACCCTCGCGGTGAGCGGCAGTCGCAGCTGGACAGCGTCGCCGCGTTCGACCTGTCCGCGCTGCCTGAGGGCGAACAGGTCCGCACGCTGCTCAGCGAGGCACTGCGGCACTCCCTGGCCGCCGACCGCGGCTTCGTGCTGTGGGGGCAGGCCGTGCAGGACGGCGGCTGCGACGGCGGCGGCCGCGCCGACTACCAGGCCGACTACCGGGAGGCGCAGCGCCGGTCGCGGCTGGCGAGCGACGCCAAGGCCCGCTTCCTGGCCGTCTGGAACCCGGTCGCCACCCGCAACGGCCTGCGCGACCGCTCATCCACCGAGATCTGACCGGCTCCGGCCGGGGATCGTGCCGCGCTCCACGACGTCCCACCGCACGTAGCGGTAGCCGGGCCCGAACGGCACGTGGTCGAGGAAGTCCTGCTCGCCGCCGTACCGCTGCACCGCCGCGGGCCGGATCCTGTCCGGGTACTCGTACCCGGGGTACATGACCCAGTGCTCGACATAGACCGACGCCCCGGGTCTGCGGGCCACGAAGATCTCGCCGACCTTCGTGCCGTCGGCGTGGAAGATCTCGTGCAGCGGATAGCGGCCCTGCGCCGCGAGGGGTGCGGCGCAGACCCGCGTCCCGGCCGCGTTCACGGAGCAGGTCACCTCCATCTGCGCCGCCGCCGGCGACCCGGTGAGGAGCCCGGCGACGGCCACGATCCCGGTCAGCAGCGCCACGCGCCGCCTTACGTTTCCTGCGTGTCTGATGGTCATGCCGCCATCATCGGAGCCGCCGCACCGCCGCCGGATCCGTAGAACTACGGGCGCGCGCGGGACCGGAACCCGACAGGGCGAGGGCCATGACGAGGGCAGGGGAGGGCCCGGCCGTCGGTAGCGTACATCGACGTATCCGAAATCGTCGATAGGAGACACGGTATGACGCGCTTCAGGCGTGCACTGATGTCGATGACGCTCCTGGCCGGTCTGGCCGGCGCCGCCGGCGTCGGCGCCCCCGCCGCGGCGGCGGCCGGGGCGGACATCCGCGACCAGCTCGAGGCGGCCCCGGGCGTGACCGTCCTCGAGGAGCAGCCGGTCGCGGCGCCCTACCGGTTCTTCGTCCTGAGCATTACGCAACCGGTCGACCACCTGCGGCCCGGGGCCGGCACCTTCCAGCAGCGGTTCACGATCCTGCACCGGGGCACCGACCGGCCGACGGTGCTGCACACCACCGGCTACAACGTGCCCACGTACGCGTTCCGCTCGGAGCCGACCCGGCTCGTGGACGGCAACCAGCTCTCCGTCGAGCAGCGCTTCTTCACCCCGTCGCGGCCCGACCCGGCGGACTGGTCGAAGCTCACGATCTGGCAGGCCGCCACCGACCACCACCGCATCGTCGCGGCGCTGAAACCGATCTACGCGAAGAAGTGGCTGTCGACCGGCGCGAGCAAGGGCGGCATGACCTCGATCTACCACCGCCGCTTCTACCCGTCCGACGTCGACGGCACGATCGCCTACGTCGCCCCGCAGGACGTCGTCAACAGCGAGGACTCCGCGTACGACCGCTTCTTCACGAAGGTCGGCACCGCGCAGTGCCGGGCCGCCCTCGACGCGATCCAGGTCGAGGCGCTGCGCCGCCGCGGCGAGCTCGTCGCCCGCTACGAGGCGTGGGCCGCGGCGAACGCCCGCACGTTCACGACCATCGGCAGCGCCGACCGCGCCTTCGAGTTCATGGTCAACGGCACGACATGGGCGTTCTGGCAGTACAGCCTGGCGAGCGACTGCGCCGGCGTGCCACCGACGACCGCGTCCAGCGACGACCTCTGGGCCTGGCTCGACGAGATCTACGGCGTCGACTCCAACACCGACCAGGGTGTCGGCCCCTACATCCCGTACTACTTCCAGGCCTCCTACCAGCTCGGCTACCCGGACGTCTCGCTGCCGCACCTCGCCGGCCTGCAGCACTACCGCGGCCAGGACCGCGCGCAGTCCTACATCCCCCGCGACCTCGTCCCGCACTTCCAGCCGCTCGCGATGGGCGACGTCGACGTGTGGGTGAAGCTCTTCGGCCGCCGCCTCCTCTTCGTGTACGGCCAGAACGACCCCTGGGGCGCCGAACCCTTCCGCCTCGGCCCTGGCACGAGGGACTCCCTGTCGTACACGGCACCCGGCGCCAACCACGGCGCCAACATCGCCAAGCTCACCTCGGCGGAGGCCGCGACCGCGACGTCCGCCGTCCAGCGCTGGGCGGACGTCACCGCCGCCGCGTCCCTCACCACGGCCCCGTCCTACATCCCGTCCCTCGACGACCGCGACCCTGCCCTGGACCGCCGCTTCGCCCTCCGGTAGCCCCACGAGCCCGTCCCGCTGTGCGCGGGACGGGCCGAGGCCCCGCTCCCTGGGGCAGCCGGGGAGCGGGGCGCACGTGGGCGGGTCTCAGGACGCGGAGGGGGTGGGTGCGGCGGTCGTCGGGGCCGGGGCGCTGGGCGAGGGGACCGGTCCTGGGCCGCGGTTGCCGTCCTGGCCGGGGCGGACCCGGCGAGGGTCACCGTCGCGGCCGGGGGCTGCAGGTCCGCCGTTGCGGCCAGGGCGTTCGTCGCGGGTGATCCGGCCACGGTCGTCGCCGCGGTGGCCGTCGCCGACCACCGCGGCCCCGACGGCGACCACGCCCGCGCCGAGGCAGCAGCCCAGCACCAGGCCGGCGGCGCCGACGAGCAGCGGGACCCGGACCCGGGACTCCCGCAGGCGGCCACCGGCCGCCCGGATCCCGCCCGCCGGCGGCGGCGGTGCGGCGTGCGCCGCCGGGATCGTTGCGGCCGGGCCCGCCGACGGCGGAGGCGGCGCGGCCCACACCGGCTCACCGGGGCTGCCGTGCGCCGGGTCGCCCTGCGCCGGGCCACTGTGCGCCGGATCGTCCTGTGCCGGGCCGCTGTGCGCCGCGGTGTCGTGGGCCGGGGTACGCACCGTCGGGTCGTCCCGGGTCGGGTCGGCGGCGGGCCGGTCCGGATCGTCGGGCAATGGCTTCGTGTCGCTCATCAGAGGTCCTCCAGTGCGGGGCGATGTCGTGGCCGACGCCGCCAGCATCTGCCCCGCACCTAAGAGGGCCGGTCCGCGTGACTAAGAGTTCGATGAGAAATCTGCGAGGGCCTCCCGGGCCTCGGCGAGCACGGCGTGTGACGTCGGGGTGGTCAGGACGTGTTCGAGGGCCGAGCGGTGCGCGACCCGCAGCGCGTCACCGGCTGGGACGGTGACGTCGGGGGTGACGCCGGTGCCTTCCCAGTTGGTGCCGGTGACCGGGTTGATCGAGCGGGCGATCGGCACCGCGACCTCCAGGGCCGGCGAGACGGGGAAACGGTCGGTCGGGTGGGCGCCGCCGCGGGTCACCTCGCCGACGAGGGTGGCCCGGCGCAGCGCCTGGAGGTTGTAGGCGAACTCCTCGCCGGCGGAGAACGTGAAGTCGCTGGTCAGCACGTACACCGGACGGTCCAGGTAACGCGGGCCCGGCACATACGCGAGGGTCCAGAACTGCCGGGTCGTGCCGGTGCGGCCGTCGTAGATGTCGTTGAGGTGGGTGTCGGAGTCGGGGAACAGGTAGCTGTGCCACAGCTGGACGCCGTCGGGGTCGCCGCCCTTGTTCCGGCGCAGGTCGAAGATGAGGGCGCCGGTGTGGGCGACGAGCAGCATCGCCGCGGTGACGGCGGGGCCGCCGGTGCCGGGAGACGCCACGCCGCGCAGGTCGATGTAGCCGACGTTGCCGTCGAGACGCCGGACGGCGGCGATGTGGTGGTTGCCGAGCCGCTGCGCCTCCAGCCAGGCGGCCTCGGCCTCCTCGGGTGTGGTCGCGGTGCGGTGGTCGGGGGAGCGGACGAGCAACCGCAGGTGCCTGTCGCCACTGACCTCGTGGAACACGGCGGTGACCCGCGCCGCGAAACCCTCGACGTCGAAGCCGCCGAGGTCGCCGATGCCGTCGGTGTTGCCGGGGCTGTCGGCGTTGCCGGCGTTGCCGGGGCCGTCGGGGCTGTCGGCGTTGCTGGCGTTGTAGAAGCCGCCGGGGTTGCCGGTGTTGTAGAAGCGGTCGAGGTTGTCGGGGCGGTCGGGGCTGTCGGCGTTGCCGGGGTCGTCGGCGTTGCTGGCGTTGCCGGGGTTGCCGAGGCCGTCAGGGGTGCCGAAGCCGCCGAAGCCGTCGGGGGTGCGGGCGTCGTCCGGGTTGCCGAGGTCGTCGAACTCGCCGGCGGCGGTCCGGCGCTCGATCGCCGTCGCGACCTCGGCGGCGACGGCCGGGAAGATGTAGTGCTTGCGGACGAGGTCGAGAATGTCGTGCAGCAGCTGATGCATGGGTGGTCCCTTTCGCACTCAGATCACTGGTCCGAACAGGCCCAGGTGTGAGCGACGCCGCGAACGGTCAGCGGCGCGAGGTGACACCCGGGCGGTCATGGATGCGGGCCACGGCGTCACCTCCCCTGAAAGAAAACCAGAGCGAGTATCGCACAGAGGTCAGACAAAATCTGGAAGCCGACCGGCGACCTCGGTGGGCGACGGCATCCGGGCGATCTCCTCGGCGAGCACCCGCGCCGCGTCGCGATGGCCGCCCCGCCCGGACAGCAGTGTGAGGACCTCGTCGGTCACCGCGGCGGCGGTCACCTCGCCCGGCGCCAGCCGCAGCCCCGCGCCGCAGGCGGTGACAGCGTCCGCGTTGGCGTGCTGGTCGGCACCCTGTGGCAGCAGCAGCTGCGGTACGCCCGAAGCGAGCGCACCCAGCGTCGTGCCGCTGCCGCCGTGGTGCACCACGACATCCGCGTGCGGCAGGACCGTGGCCTGGTCCACCCACGCCTGCACGGTGACGCCGGCGGGCATCGAGCCGAGTTCCTGCGGGGGCACCCGGCCCGCGGCGACGACCACGGTGAGGCCGAGCCGGGTCAGCCCCTGGACCGCGGTGGCGAGCAGCTCCGCGGTGCCGAACGCGGTCCCCAGGGTCAGATACGCCAGGGTGCCCGGAGGGCGGGCGAAGGCCGGTGCGGGCTGGGCGTACATCTGCGGCCGCAACACGATCCGGTCGGCTGTCGCGAGGAAGTCCTTGTCCTGCAACGAGGGCGGGCAGATGTCGAGGTGCGGGCGGCCGGGCGCCTCGTCGACGCGAGTCGGGATCCGCAGGCCGATGCCGTCTGGGAACAGCCGGCCGAAGCCGTGCCACAGTCCGGGGATGCCGGCACGGTACGCCGCGGCGGCCGCCCCGGGCACGCCCCAGCCGTGCACGACGAGGTCGGGGCGCAGCCGGTCGAGCTCGGGCGCGAGGTCCTCGGCGTAGATCTCGTAGAAGGCGTCGGCGGGCCGGAACGGGCGCAGCCCGTGCGCGTCCAGCGCGGGGTGCACGGCCTCGCCGGCGGCGAAGTGCACCTCGTGCCCGGCGTCGCGGCAGGCGATCGCCAAGGGGACGAGGGGATAGATGTGGCCGGCGGAGCCGAGGCCGGCGAAGAGCACGCGCACCAGCCCACCTTGCCAGTTGACGGCCGCGCCGAAAAACATACACTCCAAGTGCATATACTCCGCCGGATTGTAAGGAGTGGCATGAGTGGTCTGGAGCGCAGCGGAAGAGCCGCGAATCGGCATGGCAGTTTTGGCTCAGGCCGACGGTGGAGCGAAGCGGAGCCGGCGGCATGAGTGGTCTGGAGCGCAGCGGAAGAGCCGCGAATCGGCATGGCAGTTTTGGCTCAGGCAGACGGTGGAGCGAAGCGGAGCCGGCGGCATGAGTGGTCTGGAGCGCAGCGGAAGAGCCGCGAACCAGGAAGGCAGGCTGGCCGGTCGCGTCGCCGTGGTGACCGGGGCGAGCCGGGGCATCGGCTTCGGCATCGCCCGGCGGTTCGTCGAGGAGGGCGCGAAGGTGTGCGTCACCGCCCGCAAGCCCGACGCCCTGGACGAGGCGGTCGCCGCCCTCGGCGGGCCGGTCAACGCCGTCGCCGTCGCCGGTCGCGCCGACGACCCGGAGCACCGTGCCGACGCCGTCCGCCGGGTCGCGGACCTGTTCGGCCCGCCGGACATCCTGGTCAACAACACCGGCATCAACCCCGTGTACGGCTCGCTGCTGGAGCTCGACCTCGACGCCGCCCGCAAGATCTTCGAGGTGAACGTGCTCAGCGCCCTCGGCTGGGTGCAGGAGATCTTCCGCGGACCGCCGGACCGGGGCGGCGCGGTCGTCAACGTGTCGTCGGTGTCGGCGATCCACCCGCCGGCCGGCATCGCCTTCTACGGCGTCACCAAGGCCGCCCTCAACCACCTCACGTCGTGCCTGGCCGTCGAGCTCGCGCCGGCCGTCCGGGTCAACGCGGTCGCCCCGGCCGTCGTGAAGACCCGCTTCGCCGCCGCCCTGTACGAGGGCCGCGAGGAGGATGTGGCCGCGCTCTATCCGATGCGCCGGCTCGGCGTCCCGCAGGACGTGGCGGGCGCCGCCGCGTTCCTCGCCTCCGACGAGGCGAGCTGGATCACCGGCCAGACCCTCGTCGTCGACGGCGGCGTCACGCTCGCCCGGAGGGCCGGATGATGCCCGGAGGACTGGAGCTCAACGGCGCCGCCGTCGTCATCACCGGCGGCGGCTCCGGGATCGGCGCGGCCCTCGCCCGCCGGTTCGCCGCGCTCGGCGCCCAGGTGGTCGTCAACGACCTCGACACCGCCGCCGCCCGCCGTGTCGCCTACGAGATCGACGGCCTCGCGTTCTCCGGTGACGTCGCCGACGCCGACGAGGTCGACCGGCTCGTCGACTTCGCCTGGGACAAGCTCGGCGCCCTGGACCTGTTCTGCGCCAACGCCGGTGTCGCGCCCGGGGGTGACGCGACCGCCCCCGACACCGCGTGGCAGCAGGCGTGGCAGGTCAACGTCATGGCGCACGTCTACGCGTCCCGGGCCCTCCTGCCGCGCTGGCTCGCCAAAGGTCAGGGCCGGCTGCTCGCCACCGTCTCCGCCGCCGGCATGCTCACGCTGCTGGGCAAGGCGCCGTACGCGGTGACCAAGCACGCCGCATTCGCCTACGCGGAGTGGCTGCGCTGCACGTACGCCCACCGCGGCATCGTCGTGCAGGCGCTGTGCCCGCAAGGGGTCCAGACACCGATGCTCGCCCGCGGCGAAGGACCCAGCCGGGGCCTGCTCGACCGCACCGCCCTCACCCCCGAGCGGGTCGCGGACCACGTCGTGGAAGGGCTCGCCGGCGACCGGTTCCTGATCCTGCCGCATCCCGAGGTCGCCACGTACTACTCCCGCCGCGCCGAGGACCCCGACCGGTGGCTCAACGGCATGAATCGGCTCCAGCGGAAGATCGACCAGGGACGGCTGTGATGGACTTCCGATTCGACGCGGTGACCGAGGCGTACCGCGAACGCCTCCTCGCCTTCATGTCCGGGCACGTGTACCCCGCGGAGCAGGCGCCGGACCTTGACGTGCTGCGGCAGACGGCCCGGGACCTGGGACTGTGGAACCTGTTCCTGACCGGCGGGCACGGCCCGGGGCTGACGAACCTGCAGTACGCGCCCCTCGCCGAGATCATGGGACGCAGCCCGTCCCTCGCGCCCGCCGCCCTCAACTGCGCCGCCCCCGACACCGGCAACATGGAGCTCCTGGCCGCGTTCGGTACACCGGAACAACGCGACCGATGGCTGCGGCCCCTGCTGGAGGCGAGGATCCGCAGCGCGTTCGCGATGACCGAGCCCGACGTCGCGTCGTCCGACGCCACCAACATCGCCACCCGCATCGAGCGCGACGGCGACCAGTACGTCATCAGCGGCCGCAAATGGTTCGCCACCGGCGCCATGAGCCCGCACTGCGAGATCCTCGTCGTGATGGGTCGGACCGACCCCGGCGCGCCCCGGCACCGGCAGCAGAGCATGATCCTCGTGCCGCGCGACACCCCGGGCGTCACCGTCCTGCGCGGCCTGCACACCTTCGGCTACGACGACAGCGACCACGGCGGCCACGCCGAGATCGAGTTCGCCGGCGCGCGTGTCCCCGCCGGCAACCTCATCGGCGGGGAGGGCGACGGGTTCGCGATCGCCCAGGCCCGGCTCGGCCCGGGCCGCATCCACCACTGCATGCGGCTCATCGGCATGGCCGAACGCGCGCTGGAGCTCATGTGCCGGCGGGTCACCGACCGGGTGGCGTTCGGCCGTCCCCTCGCCGAGCAGGGCGTCGTCCAGGACTGGATCGCCGAGTCCCGGGTGCGGATCGAGCAGGCGCGGCTGCTCGTCCTCAAAACCGCGTGGCTGATGGACACCGCCGGCAACCAGGGCGCCCACACCGAGATCCAGGCGATCAAGATCGCGGTGCCGTCCACAGTGGAATGGATCGTCGACAAGGCGATCCAGGCGCACGGGGCCGCCGGCGTCAGCCAGGACACGCCTCTGGCCGGGCTGTGGTCGAGGGCCCGCACGATCCGCATCGCCGACGGCCCCGACGAGGTGCACCGGCGGTCCCTCGCCCGGCGTGAGCTGCGCCGGTTCACCCCCGCAGGAACTCGATGAGCGCCGGCGCGTACGCGGGGGAGCGCAGCGCGGTCAGGTGGTCGCCGCTCACCACCCGCCACCTCGCCCCAGGGATGGCGGCGGCGAGCACCTCCGGCCGGGCCGCCAGGACGTCGTCCTGCCCCACCAGGACGAGCGTCGGCGCGGTGATCCGGTCCAGCGCGATCGGCGAGCGGTGCGCCGCGTGCACCTGCGCGGCCAGGGCGGCCCGGTCCGCGCCGACCGCGTCGGCGAGCAGCCGGAACGCCGCAGCCGGCGACGCCTCGATCGCCGCCGGCGACGACGTGAGCAGCACCGCGGCGAGCTCCGCCGGCGGCATGACCCGGGTGTCGAGCCCGCCGAGCTCGGCGACCCCGGCGCCGACCCCCGACAGCACGAGGCGGCGCACCCGCGGGTCGCCGGCGGCGAAGATGGCGGACACCACCGCGCCCATCGAGTACCCGACCAGGTCCACAGTGGACAGGTCGAGCTTGTCGAGCAGGCGGCCGAGGTCGCGGGCCATCGCCAGCTCGCCGTACCGCGCCGCGTCGTGCGGCTTGTCCGAGGCGCCGTGCCCGCGCGCGTCCGGGGCGACGACCCGCCGGCCCGCCGCGACGAGCGCGTCGACGACACCGGGGGCGACGAAGTTGGTGGTGGCGTCGACGACGAACCCGTGGTGCAGCACGACCGGCGGCAGGTGGGACGGCTCGCCCCAGACCTGGTAGGCGATCCCGGCACCGTCGAACGAAGTGAACTGGTCCATGTCGGCGAAGATTAGTGCACTCGAAGTGCAAATAGGAGAGGATCGAGATGGATTTCTCGCTCAGTGACGAGGAGAAGGCGATCCGGGACACCGCCCGGACCTTCATCCACAAGGAGGTCGAGCCCCTCGAGCAGGAGGTGCTGCGCCGCGAGCGCGAGCACCGGCCCGGCCTGGACCGCAGCGAGCTGCGCGAGCTCCAGCTCAAGGCGAGACAGTTCGGCTTCTGGGGCCTGTCCACCCCAGGGGAGTACGGCGGCATGGACCTCCCCGCGGTCCTGCAGTCCCTCGTGTGGACCGAGGTCGGCCGCTCGTTCGTGCCGTTCCGCTTCGGCGGCGAGGCCGACAACATCCTCTACTTCGCCGACGACGAGCAGCGCCGCGAGTACCTCGTGCCCACCGTCGAGGGCGAGCGGATCTCCTGCTTCGCGATCACCGAACCGGGCGCCGGCTCCGACGCCGCGAACATCTCCTTCGGCGCCCGCCGCGACGGCGACGACTGGATCCTGAGCGGCGAGAAGACGTTCATCACCAACGGCAACGACGCCGACTTCACGATCGTCATCGCCGTCACCGACCGGGACAAGGACGTCCGCAAGGGCGGCGCGACCGCGTTCCTCGTCGACCGGGCGATGGGCTGGCGCTCGGAGCCCATCGCGACCATGGGCGAGGGCGGCCCCGCGTCGCTGATCTTCGACGACGTCCGCGTGCCCGCCCGCAACGTCCTCGGCGAGATCGGCCAGGGCTTCGACCTCGCGATGCGCTGGATCGGCAAGGGCCGCTACATCATCCCGTCGCACGCGCTCGGCATCGCGGAACGCGCGCTGCGCATGGCGATCGAGCACGCCAACACCCGCCACACCTTCGGCCGCCCGATCGGGCAGAACCAGGCCATCCAGTGGATGATCGCGGACTCCGAGGTCGAGCTGGAGGCCGCCCGCTGGCTCGTGCTGCGCGCGGCGTGGACCGTCGACCAGGGACTCGACCCGCGCCACACGTCGTCGATGGCCAAGTTGTACGGCGCGAACATGGTCAACGCGATCGTCGACCGGGTCATGCAGATCCACGGCGGCATGGGGTACACGCGCGAACTGCCGATCGAGCGCTGGTACCGCTCCGTGCGCCTCCTGCGCATCTTCGAGGGCACCGACGAGATGCAACGCATGATCATCGCGCGGGACCTGCTGCGCGGCTACACCCAGATCGGCGGGCACCTGGCATGACCGGACCGGAGCGTAGCGGAGGGCCGGGCATCATCGGCTCAGTTGTCGGGTCGGGGCGACGCCGGAGCGCAGCGGAGGTGGCGGCGTGACCGGACTGGAGCGTAGCGGAGGGTCGGGCATCATCGGCTCAGTTGTCGGGTCAGGGCGACGCCGGAGCGCAGCGGAGGTGGCGGCGTGACCGCGACCCTGTCCGTCGCGGCCATCCTCGCCGAGTCCTCGCGCCGGTACGCCCGGCGGACCGCGGTCGTGGACGGCGCTTCGCGGATCAGCTACGCCGACCTGTGGCACGAGGCGCTCGTCGTCGCCGGTGCCCTGCGCGAGCTCGGGGTGCGCCCCGGCGACCGGGTCGCGCTGCAGTGCCCGAACACGGCCGACTTCCCGCGCGCCTACTACGGCATCCTGGCCCTCGGCGCCGTCGTCGTGCCGGTCCACCTGCTGCTGACGGCCTCGGAGGTGGCGTACACGCTGCGCGACAGCGGCGCCCGGCTGATGATCTGCCACCCCGCGGTGGCCTCGGACGCCGCCGCTCTCGCCGGCATCCCGGTCGTCGCCCCGGGGGACCTGGCTTCGGGGGAGCCGCTGCGCTCGTACGAGTCGCGGGACCCGTCCGACCCGGCGGTCGTGCTGTACACCAGCGGCACCACGGGACAGCCCAAGGGCGCGGTCCTGACGCACCTGAACCTCGTCATGAACGCGACCGTCAACGTGTTCGACGCCAACGACGCCCGCCCCACCGACGTGGTGCTCGGCTGCCTGCCCCTGTTCCACACGTTCGGGCAGACCGTCGGCATGAACGGCACCTTCCGCCTCGGCGCGACCCTCGTCATGCTGGCCCGCTTCACCGGCGCGTCGGCGCTCGAGCTGATGGTCCGCGAGAAGGTCGACGTGTTCCACGGTGTGCCCACCATGTACCTCGCCCTGCTGGAGGCCGCCGCCGGTGCCGGGGAGCTGCCCCGGCTGCGGCTGTGCGTCTCCGGCGGCGCCTCGCTGCCCGTCGCCGTCCTGGAGCGGTTCAACGCGGCCTTCTCGACGTCGATCTACGAGGGGTACGGCCTGTCCGAGACCTCACCGACCGCCACCACCAACCAGCCGCACTTCGGCACCCGCCCCGGCACCGTCGGCCACCCCGTCTGGGGCGTCGAGGTGTCGGTCGCGGACGCCGCCGTGGACGAGCGGATCGCGCTGCTGCCGCCCGGCGTCCTGGGCGAGATCGTCGTCCGCGGGCACAACGTCTTCGCCGGCTACCTGAACCGCCCCGCGGACACCGCGCTCGCGGTGGTGGACGGCTGGTTCCGCACCGGCGACCTCGGCACGATCGACCCGGACGGCTTCGTCACGATCGTCGACCGGAAGAAGGACCTCGTGATCCGGGGCGGCTTCAACGTGTACCCCCGGGAGGTCGAGGAGGTCCTGGCCCGCCACCCCGGGGTCGCGCAGGTCGCGGTGATCGGCGTCCCCGACCCGGTGCACGGCGAGGAGATCTGCGCGGTGGTGGTGCCGTCCGGGTCGCCTTCGGCGGAGGAGCTCATCGCCTGGTCGAAGGAGCGCCTCGGGCGGCACAAGTACCCGCGCCAGGTCCGGTTCGTCGACGCCTTGCCGCTCGGCCCGAGCCACAAGGTGCTGAAGCGTGAGCTGCGAAGGACCGTCATGTCACCCTGAACCCCTTCCATTGGTGTTACCGACGCGTAACACTGGCGACATGGTTAGTGCATCGACCGTGCAGAAAGTTTCGTTGCGAGGCCGCGACGCCGACCGTGCCGCCATCGCCACCCTGCTCACCGCCGCCGCGACCGGCCACGGCGGCGCCCTCGTCGTCACCGGCCCGGTCGGCATCGGCAGGACCACCCTGCTCACCGCCGCCCCGCACGACACCGCCGGCCCCGCTCCGGCCCGCGCCGCCGTGCCCGTCGCCACTGGCCGGCACCCCGCTGAACCCGCAGCCGCCGGCCGGGACCCTGCAGCGGCTGCCGCTTCGGGTCGGGGCCCTGTGGGGGTTGTCGCTTCGGGTCGGGGCCCTGTGGGGGTTGTCGCTTCGGGACGGGACCCTGTGGGGGTTGCCGCTTCGGGACGGGTCGGGACGGGGGTTGTCGCTTCGGGTCGGGACGGGACGGGGGTTGCCGCTTCGGAACGGGATGCTGCGGCGGCCACTGCTTCGGGCCGGGACGCTGCGAGGTTCGGCGCTTCGGGGCGGAATGGTGCGGGGGTTGCCGGTCCTGGGCGGGACGCGGTGGAGGTTGCCGCTCCGGATCGCGGCGCCGCGCCCGCCGCTCCGGGCCGGAGCGCCGCGGGGCTCGCCGGTCCGGGCCGGGACGCCGCGGGCCGGAGCGGTTCGGCCGCCGCCGCGGGGCGGAGCGCGGCCGTGTGCGCCGGTCCGGGGCGGGACGCCGGCGTCGAGCTGACGGTGAGCGGCTGCCCGGCGGAGGCCGGACTGCCGTACGCCGCGCTGCATCGCCTGCTGCCGCACCTCGACGACCTGCCGTTGGGCGGCGGTCACGGCGGTGCGGTGCCCGACCGGCTCGCCGCGGGGCTTGCCGTCCTCGGTGCCCTGCGCGCCCTGGCCCGGAAGTCCCGCGGGCCGGTGGTGTGCCGCATCGACGACGCGCAGTGGCTGGACCGGCCCTCCCTGGACGCCCTGGCCCTCGCCGCCCGGCGGATCGGCGGCGACCGGATCGCGATGCTGTTCGCACTGCGCGACACGCCCGCCTGCCCGGGCAGCGAGGAGGCCCTGGCCGGCCTGCCGGTGCTCAGGCTCGCGCCGCTCGACCTGCGCGACAGCCGCGACCTGCTCACCGCCGTCGTGCCCGACCTCGCCGGCGACGTCGCCGGGGTCCTCGCCGGCATGGCGGGCGGCAACCCGCGCGCCCTCGTCGAACTCGCCGCCGCCCTCACCGCCGAGCAGCGCCACGGCCAGGCCGCCCCGCCGGTGACCCTGCCCCGCGACAGTCCGCTGCGCCGCGACTACCGCGCCGTGCTGTGCTCCCTGCCCGCCCCGACCCGCGGCGCCCTGCTCCTCGCCGCGACCGCCGCCCTCACCGCCACCCACGACCTGGACGGCGGCGCACCAGGCTGCCCGGCCGCCGTGCTCCTCCGCGCCGGCCACCCCGCCACCGAACTCACCCCCGCCGAACAGGCCGAGCTGATCCACGTCGACGACGACCAGGTCCGCTTCGTCCCGCCACTGTTCGCCCCGGTCCTCTACGCGGAGGCCCCACTCGCCGACCGCCGTGCCGCCCACCGCCTCCTCGCCACCCCACCCTCCCGGTCCGAGCACAAGTGCGTGCCAGGCGACGAGGCCGTGCCAGGCAACGCCGGGTCTCCGTCATGCCCGACACGCTATCGCCGGGGTACGACACTTCCCGGCCCGTCGGCCGCGCCGCCGAGCCGGGAGCCCAGGGCAGTGCTGACCGCCGCGCTGCACCGGGCCGCTGTCGCGGACGGGCCTGACGACGGGCTCGCCGGGACGCTCGCCGCGGCGGCGGACGGTGTGCCGCCCGCGCTGGCGGCGACCGCCCTGCGGCAGGCCGCGGCGCTGACCAGCGAGCCCGTCCTGGCCGCGGACCGGACACTCGCCGCGGCCAGGCTCGCGTGGCGGGGTGGGGAGCCGCACCAGGCGAGGATGCTGCTGCGGTCGGTGTTCGCGCCCGGCGTACCGGAGCATCTGCACGCGGAGCGGGAACTGCTGCTCGGCGAGATCGACCTGCGGACCGGCGCGAGCGGCGGGGAGCAGCACACGCTCATCGCGGCCGCCGGGCGGCTGATCGTCAAGGACCGGCAGCGCAGCCTCGGGGCGCTCACGCTCGCCGGGGAGGCGCTGCTCGCGACCGGGCGGCACGACCAGTTCGTCGCGCTCGCCGGGCGGGCGCTGCGGCTGCGCAGACCCGGCGACACAGCCGGCGCGGTGCTGCTGTTCGAGCATCTCACCGGGCTGAGGGCGCTGTTCTCCGGGGAGCCGTCCCGGGCGGGCGAGCCGATGCGGCGGGTCCTGCGTCTCGCGGCGGGCATCGACGACCCGCAGGCGCTCGTCCGGGCCGCCGGCGCCGCGATCCTCATCGGCGAGGACCAGCAGGCGTACCGCCTCGCGGTCCGCGCCGCACGGCTCGCCGGTGGGGAAGGCGACCGGGCCACCGTGCCGCGCGCCCTCGACCTCGCCGCGACGGCCGCGTTCGCGCTCGGCGACCTGGACCTCGCCGTCGCGACCGCCACCGAGGGGCAGCGCCTGGCCGCGGCGACCGGGCAGGACGCGGTCGCCGACAACTGCCGCGGCATGCTCGCCGTCGTCCTCGGCATGCTCGGCGACGGGCCCGCCAGCCAGGCGTGGGCGCGCCGGTGCCGGGCGAGGGCCGGCGTCGACGTCGACAGCCAGGCCCGCGCCATGTGCGTGTGGGCCGCCGCGCTGCTCGACGTCGCCGAGGGCCGCAACGCAGACGCGGCCGGCCGGCTGTGGGGCGTGATGCGCACGGCCGGCGGGCGCGGGCACCTCGGGGTACAGATCCCCGCGACGCCGACCCTGGTCGAGGCCGTCGCCCGGTGCGGGGACCGGGCACCCGCCCGGGAGATCCTGGGGGCGTACGACGTCTGGGCGTCCAGCACCGCCAACCCGACGTGGCTCGCCCTGTCCGCCCGGTGCCATGCGCTGCTCGCCGACACCGAGGACGAGGCAGACGCCCGCTTCCGGGAGGCGATCCGGCTGCATCTCGCCGGGGACTCACCGTTCGCCCGGGCCCGCACCGAGCTGCTCTACGGCGAGGAGCTGCGCCGCCGCCGGCACCCGGCCGCCGCCCGCGAGCACCTGCGCCGCGCCCTCGCCACGTTCGAGCAGTTCGGTGCGGCACCATGGGCGCAGCGCACCGCCGCGGAGCTGCGGGCCGCCGGCGACCACGTGAGCCCGACCCCCGTCGAGGAGGCCCGGCCCGCGTTGACCGCGCAGCAGGCCCGCATCGCGGAGCTCGTCGCCGGCGGCGCCACCAACCGTGAGGTCGCCGAGGTCCTGTTCCTCAGCCCCCGCACCGTCGATCACCACCTGCGCAACATCTTCACCCGCCTCGGCGTCCGCTCCCGTACCGAGCTGGCGAAGGTCGTGTCATGACCGGACTGGAGCGCAGCGGAGGGGCCGGTCATCATGGGCTCAGTGTTTGGTCAGGTCGGCGCCGGAGCGTAGCGGAGGTGACGGCATGACCGGCACATGACGTCGTCGACGAGCCGCATGACCCGGCCGTCCAGCGCGTCGCCCGAGGTGAGCCCCGTGGTGCGGTACACCACGACGGCCTTCGAACCGGAGTCGTCGACGCCGTTGAAGGTGCTCGTGCCGGGCACGTCGCCGGGGTGGCCCCAGTATCCGCCGCAGCGGTTCGGCACGTGGAAGACGCCCAGCCCGTACGCGATGCTGGCCCTAACCCCCTACACCGGTGATTCCGCCGATGCGTGCAGCGTGCCCCGGGCGGCAGGCTGACGGTCGCGGCCGGGGTGCGCACATCGAGGTGCGCGCCCGGACCGTTTCACGGGACGGTGCGTTCGATCGCCGCCGGTCCGAGCTCCTCCAGGGCCCGCCGGCTGCGCTCGACGTTGCGCGGGGTCGGGTCGCGGCCCTCCGCCACGGCCAGGTCCTCGGGGTCCCATGGCTGGTCCGCCCCGGTGCGGACGATGACGGGCCGCCCGTCGCCCGGCTCGGCGTTGCGCGCGGCGGCCGGCACGCCTGAGATGATCGGGTCGTCATTCATGCGCCACCCCTACCCTCCGATGCCGCCCTCACACGACCTGGTGAGCACGGCTTGCGCGGCGCCGGATCCGCGGCAGGACCGGACCGGTCGACGGGCCGCGCTCCGGCGGGCCGGGAGATCCGTCACGGCGACGGGATGGCGATCGTGCGGGACCTGCCGGCTGTCCCCTCCGTCCGGGGTGCGGACGCCGCCATGATCCGCGTGGTGCCCCCGGCCCACCTGCGGCCGCCGCCGAGGGCCGGCGGTGAGATCACCGGGCGCCTCGTCATCGCCGCCGTCGAGGCACGCTGTGCCGATGCCGCGTGGCACCGCCCGCGACCGGACCGGCGGCAGCAGGCGTCCGTCCACCTGGACGCCGCGAGAAGGACGGGTCCCCGGACGCGCCGCCGGCGGACGACAAGTCCCGGGACGCGCCGCCGGCGGACGACGGGTCCCCGGACGCGCCGCCGGCGGACGACAAGTCCCGGGACGCGCCGCGGGCGGACGACGGGTGCCGGGACAAGGGTCGCCCGCGGTGCGGGGACCGCTACTGACCCTCGGGGCGCCGGCCGGCGGCTGAGAACGCCCGGTACTCCGCCGGCAGCTGCGTCAGCGCGTGCTGCACGTGCGGGCTGTCCACCGCGCGGCCGAGCGTGCTCAGGACCGCCCGGGTGCCGCGGGTCGCCTCCGCCGGGTTCAGGCCCGTGCGCTCGCGGACCTGGTGGATGAACTCCCGCAACGGCACCGGACGCGCCCCGCCCGCCCGCTGCGGCAGGCTCGCCGCGAGCCCCTCCGGCAGGTCGGTCGCGAGGTCGCGCACCTCACCGCCGCTGAGCTGGTTGCCCAGCGCCTCCAAGGTCGCGCGGGTGAGATCGGCGGCCTCCTCCTTGCCCAGGCCGGCCTGCTCCGCGACCGCCGCGGCGAACGCGCGTTCCTCCATCGTGATCCCCCAACCGTCGTGGCGACCCGGCACCCGGAAGACCCGGCACCCCATCCTGGCCGCCGCACGGGCGTGTCCCCGTCGCTCGCACGGGGTGACCGCACGAGCGCCGGGGACCCGGCCTTCAGCAAGCGACCCGCGGCGGGATCAGCAGGAGTTGGACCGGAAGTCCGACACCGCCACGCCCGAGAAGCCGCAGGTGAACGGCGTGAACCGGGAGTCCTGGTTGAGCCAGCGCTTGAACCAGGAGACCAGCGCGCGGGACGTGGTGGCGTTCGTCGTCTGCGGGAAGAAGTGGCTCGCCCCGGCCAGCTCGACGTAGGCCTTCGGCCCGGCGAGGGTGTTGTAGAACGGGATCGAGTGCGAGGAGACCGGCGCGACGGTGTCGGCCTGGCCGCCCACGATCAGGACCGGCTCACTGACGTTGTTCCAGGACTTGTCGCTGTTCCACGGTGCGAGCGGCACACCCGCCTTGACGAGACCGCTGGTGTCGGCCGCGAGGGCCTCCAGGGTGCCGCCACCGCCCATCGAGTGGCCGGCCACGCCGCGGCGGCTGCCGTCGACCTTGGACCGCACGGCGGTGGGGGAGGAGCTGACGGCCCAGTTGAGCGCGGCGAGGAGCTGGTTGCCGCGACTGCCGGGCTGGTCGTAGATGCTGTTCGTCTCGATGCCGACGACCACGAAACCCCACGAGGACAGGCGCGGGCCGATCCACGAGAGGCTCGACCAGGTGGCGGTGAAGCCGGGCGAGATCGCGATCACGGGGTAGGAGCCCGCGGCCGTCGGGTAGTACACCCGGCCGCCACCGAAGCCGGTGACCAGGCTGGAGATGCTGGCTGACGTGGTCGCGAAGCTCCCGTTACCGGTGATGTTGGCGGCGGTGGGGGCCTGGCCGATCTGGTCGGCGAGCGCCGGGGCGGCGGCCACGGCGACCCCGCCGCCCATGAACGTGAGGACGACGGCCAGCCTGAGCAGGATTTTTCGCAACGCTGCACTCCTCTCGAAACACCTTCGTAACTTCGATGGCTGTCAGTGTGTGCAGGTGGCGGCCGCTTCCGTATCGGCGAAATCACCGGTGTTCGCGGGCGTCCCGGGATTTGGCGCACGCCTGCGTATCGTGCGGGGATGCTCAGCGTCGGATCCGCGGTCGACCTGCTCGTCGTCGTCGCCGTCCTGGCCGGCGTGCCGCTCACCTGGAGCGCGACGCTCGCGCCGCCGGCCGGCACCGGGCGCGGTCCGGGCCCGTGGCTGGCCGGCGTGGTCGCCGCCGTCTACCTCAACCAGGTGCTGTTCAGCGTGTACGTCCTGCGCGTGCACGACGGCGACCCGGGGTTCATCGCGCGGTACCTGCCGCCCGGCTGGTTCGCCCTGGCCGACGGCGCCGGGATGCGGGCCGTCGCCGCCGCCTTCGGAGCCCCCGAGCTGCTCGAGTTCAGCGTGCTGCGGGCGCAGGCGTTCCTGGAGCTGCCGTTCGTGGTGCTCGCCTACCTGTGCGTGTGCCGCTGGCTCGACCCGGTCCGGGCCAGGGCGCTCACGGCGCCGGCGGTGCTGCTGCCCGCCTGCGTCGCCTGGACGGTGGTGTTCGGGCTCGTCGAGTGGGGGCTGCGCAACCCGTACACCGGCGACGACCTCGTGCTGAGAGGTGTCTCCTGCGTCGTGACGGCCGTCCTGGCGGGACGCCTGCGGCCGCACCCGACCGGCGGCGCGCCCGGGTCGGGGATCGACGTGCTGATCGCCGTCGGGTCCGCCGCGTCGCTCGGTGTCCTGGTGCTGCTGGTGTACGACACCGCGCTGCTCTACAACCTCGGCCACGTGCCCGGGCTGCTGCCGGTGGCGGCGGTCGCCGGCGGCGTCCTGCTCCTCGCCCGGCTCGCCGCCCGCCGCCGGGCGGCCGGGGTCCGCGGGCCCGGACCCGGGATCCGGGCGGTGGCGTCGGGGCTGGCCTGGTTCGCGGCGCTGTTCTTCGTGCCCGCGCTGCCCATCCGGTACGCCATGGACCTCGGCACCCCGTGGATCACCGTCGCCGGGGCGGTCGTGGTCGCCGGGGCGGCGGTCGTGCTGACCGTGCGGGACGTCGTCCCCGGCGAGCGTGCCGCCGTCGTCGCGCGGATGTCGGTGGCCGTGGTCGCCGGTGTGGTCGCGGCCGGCGCGGCGCTGCTCCCGCCGCCGACCTACCCGGAGGTCCGCATCCTCCTGGCCGCGGCGCTGTTCCTGGTCACGGTGACGGGCGTGTGCGCCGCCACGGACGCGCTGCTGCCACGGGCGCCGGAACGGGACAGGGCCGCCGCGGGGTGATCCCTGCACGACGGCCCTGAGCTTCCCGGCGGTTCCGCGGCAGACCTGCCGCGCACGACGGACCTGGGGAATCTCGCAGCAGAGCCCCCGGCTCGGCAACGCACGCGTTTCAGACGGAACCGGTGCATATGAGCGCAGGGCGTATCGGTCACCCGGCAGGTCTGACCGAAAGTATGATCATGAGGTCAACGCAGCGTGGCCGGCCTGGGCGTGATCCGTTCGCCCGGTCGGCGTGTCCGGCGTACTACTGTGGGGTGATGCGCGTCACGTCGTGTCAGGTCTCGGCGCTCCCCGGTGTCTTGGGGGCATGACTGAGCACAACGACACACGCCACAGGGTCGTCGTCATCGGCGGTGGTTACGCAGGAACGCTCGCGGCCAATCATCTGCGGATGCGGGCCGGCGTCGGCATCACCCTGGTCAATCCCCGGCCGGACTTCGTCGAACGAGTGCGGCTGCACCAGTTCGTGGCCGGCACCGCCGACGCCACGGTCGGCTACGGCAGGCTGCTCGGCGACGGCATCGAGCTGGTTGTGGACAGCGCCGCGCGCATCGATACCGCCGCGCGCGTAGTGCTGCTGGCGTCGGGCCGGACGCTGAAGTACGACTATGTCCTCTACGCGGTCGGTAGCACCGCAGCGATACCGCCATCGGTGCGTGGCGCGGCCGAGTTCGCGCACCCCATCGCCGAGTTCGAGTCCGCGCGGCGGCTGCGCGCCAGGCTGGAGGAGTTGCCCGTAGGGGCTCCGGTCACCGTGGTCGGCGGCGGACTGACCGGCGTCGAGACGGCCGCCGAACTGGCCGAGCAAGGACGGACGGTCACCCTGGTGTGTGGCGGCACCCTGGTGTCGTCATGGAGTGCGTCGGGTCGCCGATACGCCGCCAAGTGGCTGTCGCGGCACGGTGTCACCGTGCTCGAAGCTGACGTGGTGACCGAGGTTCGGCCGGATGCGATCGTCCTTGCCGACGGTACGGCGCGTTCGAGCGCAGTGACCGTCTGGGCGACCGGTTTCGGTGTGCCGGAGTTGGCGGCCGCGAGCGGGCTGCGTACTGACACGCTCGGGCGGCTACTCACGGATGAGACGTTGACCAGCATCGATGATGACCGCGTGGTTGCCGCCGGGGACGCCGCAGCGCCGTCCGGCCAGCCGCTGCGGATGAGCTGTCAGGCCGCAGGGCCGTTGGGGGTTCAGGCCGCCGACACTGTGCTGAGCCGCATCGCGGGGACCGAACCGGCGGTGATCGACCAGGCACTCACGGGATCGTGCGTCAGCCTCGGCCGGCACACCGCCATGCGCCAGCTCGCCCGCAGGGACGACACCGCGGTGAACATCTACATCGGCGGCCGTCTGGGTGCCGCGATCAAGGAGCTGACCTGCAAGGTCGCGGTGTCGAGGATCCGTCGCGAGGCCCGCGAGCCGGGTTCCGCCGGCTGGGTCAAGGGCGGTCGCCGGCTGCAGCAGCCGGCCTCCGTTGCGTCGGTGGGCACGTCTCAATGACCACGGACGAGCATGCCGAGCGATTCACCCTGTTGCGGCCGTTACTGTTCACGATCGTCTACGAGATACTCGGCTCGGCCACCGAATCCGACGACGTGCTGCAGGACAGCTACCTGCGGTGGGCCGAGGTGGACCTTTCGACGGTGCGGGACACCAGGTCGTATCTGGCACGGCTGGTGACCCGTCAGACGCTCAACGCACTGCGGGCAAGTGCGCGCCGTCGCGAGGACTACGTAGGCCCGTGGCTGCCCGAACCGCTGCTGCTCGACGACACCGACCCCTCGGCCGATGTGGTGCTCGCCGAGTCGGTGTCGATGGCGATGCTCGTGCTGCTCGAAACGCTCACCCCCGATGAGCGTGCGGTGTTCGTGCTGCGCGAGGTGTTCGGCTTCGGCTACGACGAGATCGCCGCAGCGGTGGGCAAATCCGTGGCGACGGTGCATCAGGTGGCGCACCGCTCCCGCGAGCACGTGCAGGCGCGACGCAGGCGGTTCCAGCCCGTCGACGCCGCGGAGACCATGCAGATCACCGAGCGGTTCAGGACCGCGTCGGTCACCGGGGACATGGCCGGGCTGCTGTCCCTGCTCGCGCCGAACGTCACCTGGACCGCCGACAGCGGTGGCAAGGCCACTGCGGCGCGTTCGCCGGTGGTGGGCGCGCAGAAGGTGGCCGGCCTCCTCATCGACCTCTTCCGCACAGGCGGGCGGATGCCGGGTATGCGGATCCAGATGGTCAACTGCAACAACGGTCCCGCGATGGTCGCGCACATCGGCGACCGTCCCGAAGGTGTCCTCCTGATCGAGATCATCGACGGGAAGATCACCAACTTCTACGCCGTCCGCAATCCAGACAAACTCGTCGCGATGACGGTCCGGCGTCAGATCAGCCGGTAAGGGGCCCGCAGGTCCTGGCGCCATCGGCGGCACCCTTCGCCGTCGTCGTTCTCGCCCTCAATTCGGGCGGCAGCCAGGTGTGCGGATCTACGCCGTCATCAATCCCGGCAAGCTTTCCCACCTCGACTGGACACTGAGGAATCTCCATGTTGCGAAAAGTCATGACCTTGCCCAGTGGCAGGATTGCGAAATGGGCCATCTTGGCCGTCTGGATCATCCTGATGGTGCCGGCTCTCATGCTGGCCGGCAAGCTGGGCGATGTCGAGAAGAACGACAATTCGGCCTGGCTGCCCAGCAACGCGGAGGCGACCAAGGTCATCGACCAGGCCAAGAAGTTCCAGCCCGCCGAGACCCTGCCAGCGATCGTGATCTACGACCGACCTGAGGGTGTCACACCTGCCGACATGGCCAAGGCACAGGCTGACGTCGAAGCCTTCAAGGGCATCGACAAGGTCGTGGGGCAGCCGCAGGGCCCGTTGCGGGCCCAGGACGGCAAGGCCATCCAGACTGTGGTCCAGGTCGACGACGGTAACGAGGGCTGGGCCGGGGCTCACAAGGTCGTCGACGCGATGACCAGGATCGGCGAACAGAACGCCGACGGTCTCGGGTTCCACGTCACTGGACCGGCCGGTTATGCATCCGACTCGATCACGGCCTTCGGAGGAGGTGGTGCCCTCGGGATGATCACCGCATTGGTGGTGGTCGTCATCCTGCTGCTCACCTACCGCAGCCCACTGCTGCCACTGCTGCCGCTGCTGTCCGCGGGTGGCGCCCTGGTCATGGCGGAAGCGGTGATCTACCTGCTGGCGAAGAACGCCGGGCTCACCGTCAACACGCAGACCAGCCTCGTTCTGACCGTCCTGGTGTTCGGCGCCGCCACCGACTACGCGCTCCTGCTCATCTCGCGGTACCGGGAGGAGCTGCGGCGCCACGAGGACCGGCACGAGGCGATGGCGGAGGCCTTGTACCGCTCCAGCCCAGCGATCATCGCCAGCGCCGCGACCGTCGCTGTCAGCCTGCTGGTGCTGCTGCTGGCCACGCTCAACTCCACCAAAGGGCTCGGGCCGGCCTGTGCCATCGGCATTCTCGTCGGGCTGCTCGCCATGGTCACGCTGATGCCGGCTCTGCTGGTCATTTGCGGCCGCTGGATCTTCTGGCCCGCGAAGCCGTCGTACGGCTCGGTGGGCACAGTCAAGGACAGCATCTGGACGCGGGTCGGCACCGTCATCGCCGGCCGGCCGCGGATCGTGTGGGTCGGCACCGCGCTCGCCCTCGGCGTCCTGACACTCGGGGTGACGGGACTCAAGGCCGATGGGATTCCGGGCAAGGGCCAGTTCACCAGCGCGCCACAGGCGGTCGTCGGCGAGGAGATCCAGTCCAGGCACTTCCCGGCCGGGTCGGGCGACCCTGTCTACGTCGTGGCCAAGGCCGCCTCGGCGGAGCAGGTCAAGAGCGTGCTGTCAGGCGTTCCAGGGATCGCCGACGTCGCGGCGCCGATGATCAAGGATGGTGAGGTCCTCGTTCTCGGGACGCTCAAGGACGCTCCCGGCAGCGAGGCCGCGATGCGCACCGTCGAGCAGGCCAGAACCGCGATCCACAAGATCGAGGGCGCGGATGCCCGGCTCGGCGGCAGCACGGCGATCGCATTCGATACGCAACAGGCAGCCGCCCGCGACACCAAGGTGATCATCCCCGTCGTGCTGATCGTGGTCTTTGGCATCCTCGCGCTGCTGCTGCGGGCGATCGTCGCCCCGCTGCTGCTCATGGCGACGGTGGTGCTGTCATTCGGAGCGGCCCTCGGCGTGAGCGCTCTGATGTTCAATCACGTGTTCGACTTCGCCGGGGCGGACGCGAACTTCCCGCTCCTGGTGTTCGTGTTCCTGGTCGCCCTGGGCATCGACTACAACATCTTCCTGGTGACCCGGGTGCGGGAAGAGGCCCTGCTGCACGGCACCCGGCGCGGCGCGCGGACCGGGCTGTCCGCCACCGGCGGCGTGATCACGTCGGCGGGTCTGGTACTGGCCGGCACCTTCGCGGCGCTGGGATCGCTGCCGTTGGTGTTCGCGGCGCAGCTAGGGTTCGCGGTGGCGTTCGGCGTGCTGCTTGACACCATGATCGTCCGCTCGGTGCTGGTCACCGCGCTCACCCTGGACGTGGGTCGATGGATGTGGTGGCCCAGCAAGCTCTTCAAGCACCACGACCCCCAGCCGCCCGCGGGCAGGTCCGACCCCGAACCCGCGGTCGTGAGCGCCGGCACATGACAGGCTTTCGCCGCGGCCGCTCTGGCACCTGCGGAAGGCCGCCTCGGTTCTGAGCTGGTCGCGGCGAAAGCGGGTCAACTATGAGTCACAGATCTTGAAACACGCCTTAGGCGCGCAGGTCGGTGACGAGGGCGACGTACTGGCGCTGGGCGTCTTCCCGGGCGGTGCCGGCGACGGACTTCCAGGCGTCATACTTGGCGCGGCCGACCAGGTCGAAGACGCCCGGGCGCTTGCCGTCGGCGTCGCCGTGGGTGCCCTGCTTGTACAGGGCGTACAGGCGGAGCAGGACGTTGTTGGCGGGGCGGCTGGGCAGCTGCTTGACGTCGGTCTGGGCCTGCTCGAAATCCGCGGCGAGGGACATGCCCGCCAGCCTACGTGAAGGTCGGTGGGTGATCCTCGACGAGTGACCCGGGCGCGGTGAGCTGCCACGCCTCGTAGAGCAGCTCGCGCAGCTCGTCGGCGGCGATCTTCCGCAGGTACACGACGACCCAGCCGAAACCGCCGGAGGTGAACTGCACCTCGAACACGTCGGGGCGCTCGGCGACGAGGGCGATCTGCTCCGAGATCGTCTGCTTCAGGCCGGTGGTGTGCGTGCGGGGCCAGAAGTAGCCGAACCGTTTGCCGTGCACGCTGAACGACGTGTAGTCGGCGGCGTGCGCCAGCGAGACCTCGGCGAGCCCGTCCACCATCGCCAGGAACTGTGCGTCCGATACTGCCACCCGCGCATTGTCGCGCACGTGGAAGTTTCACGCCCGTGCCTGGCCGCACGGGCCGGACGGTTGACACTCCCAGGGCTGGTGGCGCACTGTCGAAGCGCTTCGACAGCGGATCGGCAGATGGGGCGTGCATGAAGTTCAGCGACGGATACTGGCAGCTGCGCGACGGGGTGCACGCGCTGTACCCCGTGCACGTCCGCGACGTGGCCGTCGGCGCGCGCAGCCTGTCGGTGTACGCGCCGGCCAGACGGGTCACCGGCCGCGGCGACACCCTCAACACGCCGCTGTTCACGGTCGACTGCAGCACCCCCGCGCCCGACGTCGTCGCCGTCAGGGTCAGCCGGCACACCGGCGGGCGGCGGCGCGGGCCCAGCTTCCGCATCGACGCCGACCCGGCCGCCGACGCGAAGGTGACCCGCGACGAGGAGTCCGTCACGTTCACCGCCGGCGCGCTCAGCGCACGCTTCGCCCTCGGCGACCGGTGGCGCCTCGACTTCCTCGCCGAGGGCCGCGTCCTCACCGGCAGCGCGCCGAAGGCCCTCGCCGCGCTGCGCACCGGCGACGGGCACTTCCTGCGCGAGCAGCTCGACCTCGGCGTCGGCGAGGTGGTGTACGGCCTGGGTGAGCGCTTCGGCCCCCTGGTGAAGAACGGCCAGACCGTCGACGTCTGGAACGCCGACGGCGGCACCAGCAGCGAGCAGGCGTACAAGAACGTGCCGTTCTACCTGACCAGCGCCGGCTACGGGGTCTTCGTCAACGACCCGGGGCCCGTGTCGTTCGAGGTCGGCTCCGAGGCCGTCTCACGGGTGCAGTTCAGCGTGCCCGGGCAGGTCCTGGAATACCTCGTCATCTACGGCCCGGCCCCGCGCGACGTCCTGCGCAAGTACACGGCGCTGACCGGGCGCCCGGCGCTGCCGCCCGCGTGGTCGTTCGGCCTGTGGCTGTCCACGTCCTTCACCACCTCGTACGACGAGGCGACGGTGACGGACATCGTGGACGGCATGGCGGAGCGGGGGCTGCCGCTGTCGGTGTTCCACTTCGACACGTTCTGGATGCGCGAGTTCCACTGGTGCGACTTCGAGTGGGACCCGGTGACGTTCCCCGACCCGGCCGGCATGCTGGCCCGGCTCAAGGCGAAGGGGCTGCGGATCTGCGTGTGGATCAACCCGTACATCGCGCAGCGCTCGGCCCTGTTCGCCGAGGGCGCCGCGCGGGGCTACCTGGTGCGGCGCGAGGACGGCGACGTGTGGCAGTGGGACCAGTGGCAGGCCGGGATGGGCCTTGTCGACTTCACGGACCCGGCGGCGAAGGCCTGGTTCCAGGACAAGCTGCGCCGGCTGCTGGACCTCGGCGTCGACTGCTTCAAGTCCGACTTCGGCGAGCGCATCCCCACCGACGTCGTGTGGGCCGACGGCGCCGACCCGCTGCGGATGCACAACTACTACACGCACCTCTACAACGAGGCGGTCTTCGAGGTCCTGCGCGAGCACCGCGGCGAGGGTGAGGCGGTCCTCTTCGCCCGGTCCGCGACCGCCGGCGGCCAGCAGTTCCCCGTGCACTGGGGCGGCGACTGCAGCGCCACCTTCGCCTCGATGGCCGAGAGCCTGCGCGGCGGGCTGTCGCTGGCGATGACCGGGTTCGGGTTCTGGAGCCACGACATCGGCGGCTTCGAAGGCACCCCCGACGCCGCCGTCTTCACGCGGTGGATCCCGTTCGGGCTGCTGTCGTCGCACAGCCGGCTGCACGGCAACGAGTCCTACCGGGTGCCGTGGCACTTCGGCGACGACGCGGTCGCCGTGCTGCGCGAGTACACCCGGCTCAAGGCGCGGCTCATGCCGTACCTGTACGGCGCCGCCGTCGCCGCGCACCGCGAAGGGCTGCCGGTGCTGCGACCGATGGCCCTGGAGTTCCCCGACGACCCGGCGTGCGCGCACCTGGACCGGCAGTACATGCTGGGCGGCGGCATCCTCGTCGCGCCCGTGTTCAGCGCCGACGGCGACGTCACCTTCTACCTGCCGGCGGGGCGGTGGACCGACCTGCGCGGCGGGGAGGTGCTGACCGGGCCCGGCTGGATCCGCCGCCGGTACGGGATCGGCGACCTGCCGGTGCTGGTGCGGCCCGGCTCGGTCGTGCCGCTCGGCGCGCGCGACGACCGCCCCGACTACCCATACGCCGACGGCGTCACCCTGCGGGTCCACGAACTGCCCGACGGCGCGGGCACGACCGTGGACATCCCTTCGCCGCAGGGCGGTCCCAGTGCAACCTTCACGGTGCGCCGGGCCGGGCCGACCGTCGAGGTGCGTCGCGACGACGGAAGCGCGGCGCCCTGGCGGGTGCAGCTGGCCGGTATCGACACGGTGGCGGCCGTCGATACCGGCCGGCTCACCCACACCGTCACGCCCGACCCCGCCGGGGTGATCGTCGCCGCCGGCGCCGAGGTCGAGCGGCTCACCATCACGCTTTCCTAGGGTGAACCGGCATCCGCCGCGGCCCGGACATGGTGTTCCGGACCGCGGCGGCCCTGCCGTCCCCGAGCCACCCGCGCGCCGGATCCGCCGGCGCCCGCGCCCGCTACGACGTCGCGGGACGGCGCCGGGACCCGGGCCCGACGGCGCGTGCGGCGGCGGCGCTGTCCCGGACCACCAGCGCGGGCGGCAGCAGGGTCGCCTCCGGGACGGGCCGGCCGTCGAGCTTCGCCATGACCAGCTCCACCGCGCGGCGCCCGATCTCCTCCGCCGGGATGCGCACCGACGTGAGCCGCGGCTTGCCGCGGTCGGCGACCTCGTCCGGGCAGATCGCCACCACCGACACGTCCCGCGGCACCCGCCGGCCGAGCGCGGCGAACGCGTCCAGCAGCGGCGGCACCGTCGGCTCGTTGTGCACCACCACACCGGTCAGGTCCGGGTGGCGCTCCAGCAGCCCCCGGACCGTCGCCAGGACCGCGTCGGGGGTCGGCTCGCACGGCACGGTGGTCCCGCGCAGCCCCCGGCGGCGCAGCGCCTCGTCGAACCCCGCCGCGGTGCGGCTGGCGAAGCCGAGCTCACGCTCGTACACCTCGGGCGGCGAACCGACAAGGGCGACGCACTCGTGACCGAGGTCGGCGAGATGCTCGGCGCACGCCGCGCCGGCCGCCGCGAAGTCCAGGTCGATGCAGGTGAGCCCGTCCGCGTCGGCGGGGAACCCGATGAGCACCGACGGCCGGCTCAGCGCCCGCAGCCGCGGCAGCCGCCGGTCGTGCAGCTCGACATCCATCACGATGAGCGCGTCGGCGAGCGCGCTCGCGGCGACCCGCTCCAGGCCCTGCTCGCCCTCGTCCTGGGTGAGCAGCAGCACGTCGTGGTCGAAGCGGCGGGCCGCCGTCACGACCGAGATCACGAACTGCATCAGCACCGGCACGTACAGGCCGGTGTAGAGCGGCATGATCAGCGCGATGACGTTGGAGCGGTTGCTGGCCAGGGCGCGCGCGCCGGCGTGCGGGTGGTAGCCCAGGACGTCGATGGCGGCGAGCACCCGCCGGCGGGTCTCCTCGGAGATCGTCCGCTTGCCGCTCAGGACATACGACACGGTGCTCGGGGACACCCCCGCCTGCCGCGCCACGTCACCGATCGTCGCCATGCCAACCATTCCTGTCCGCCCCGGGCCTGCCCGCACGACAGTATGCGACGCACGGCGTCTTTGTCGCGGTGGGTACGAAATTTCCGGACCCATGTAAATTGACGACGATAATGCGAGCATCAATGAATTTCCGCTGATTGGACTACCCTTTCACCACCCCTAACGAGTGCTCGTCCCTTCCCCTTCCAGCGGCTCGGAAGCTACGCTCCCGGCACCGCTCATCATCGCTTTTTGATCGATGGGTGAATATGCGGAAAGGAGATCGCCATGAAGGCTGTCCGTTCTCTCTAAATCGTTGCCGGGACTCGATGCCGCTGCTACGACGTTTGGGGGCCGCTGTGCCGCACCGGATCACCGTGCCCTTCGAAGGCGAGGGCAGCGGCGTCGGGGAACTCACCTGGGGACAGTTCGCCGCGTGGCGGTCGATGGGGGTGGTCGAGGCCACCGAATGGGCCGGCGGCACGATGGCCCTCGCCGCCGGCACGACCGTCAGGGACGTCGCGACGACGCTCGGGTTCATCATGAGCCGGCACCAGTCGCTGCGGACCCGCCTGCTCGCCTCGGGCTCCGCCGCGCCGCCCCGGCAGATCCTGGCCTCCTCCGGCTCCGTCACGCTGGAGGTGTACGACGACGACGGTGACCCTTCGCGGCTCGCCGCAACGGTCCGGGCCCGGTACGAGGCGGCGCCGTGGGATCCGTATACGGATTGGCCGGTGCGAATGGCGGTCGTCGCTTCGCCCGGCGGCGACGCGCTGTGGTTCGTCGCGCTGTACTGCCATATGGTCATCGACGGGTACGGCTTCGAGGCGCTCATCGCGGACCTCGCCAACCTCGACCCGGTGACCGGCCGCCACCTCGCGCCCGTCGCCGGCGTCCAGCCCCTGGCGCTCGCCGCCGCCCAGCAGGGTGCGTCCGCGCGCCGGCAGCATCAGGCGTCGCTGCGGTACTGGGAGAAGCAGCTGCGGTCGATCGAGCCGCGCCGCTTCCCGGTGCCGCTCGCACCACAGCCAGAGCGGTGGTGCGAGGCGACGCTCACCTCGCCCGCGCTGCGGCTCGCCCTCACCGCGGTGGCCGCCCGCACCCAGGTGCACTCCGGCACGGTGCTGCTCGCGGCGTACGCCGTGATGGTCGGCCGCCTCTCGGGCCTGCCGGCCGGGGCGTTCCGGATCGTGGTCAGCAACCGCTTCCGGCCGGGGTTCGCCGAGTCGGTCAGCAACCTGGCGCAGGCGGGGCTCGCGGTCATCGACACCGCCGGGGCGGACTTCTCCGAGGTGGTCGCCCGGACGTTCAAGAGCCAGCTGACCGCCGGGATGTACGCCTACTACCATCCTCGCGACCTGTGGGCGCTCGTCGACCGGGTCGCCGCCGAGCGCGGCGTGGACCTGGACACCGGCTGCTACTTCAACGACCGCCGCCGTTCCGCCGCCGGTTCGTCGTCTTCGCCGGTTTCGCCGTCCGGGATCGCCGCCGCGGTGGCGGACAGCGCGCTGCGGTGGGGGCCGGGCTCCAACGAGTGGGACGCGACCTGCTTCCTGCACGTGGACGCCGCCCCTGACGCGGTCGACCTCACCTGGCGGGTCGACACGGCGGCCGTCTCGCCCTCGATGCTGGAGACCTGCCTGCGCGGCATCGAGTCCCTGGTCGTGTCCGCCGCCCTCGACCAGCCCGCAATGGTCTGACATCAGCGCTTTTCCTCAGTCCCGGCGCGACACTGCCGATGCGGCCAATGCGTTTCCCGGTCACCGCTTTCCCGGTCACCGCCCTTGTCGCCGCTAGGACGTCACATGAGCACAGACACCACCCCCGTCGAGGTGACGGTCCGTCGCAGCCCCCTCGCCGGCTGGGTCGCCGACCGGTCGGTCGGGACGAAGAACCTCATCGGCATCGCGCTCGTGGCGCTCGTCGCGATCGGCGTCAGCATCCTGTCGATCACGAACATGTCGCAGCTCAACGACCGGCTCGGGCAGCTCAAGACGCGGCACCTGGAGAGCGTCGAGCAACTCGTCGTGATCCGGCAGGGCGTCAGCGAGAACTACCGCGGCCAGTCCCTCGTCTCGTGGTCGGCCTACGACCCGTCCCTCGGCCCGCGCGGCACCCAGGCGATCGACGGCGGCGACACGATGATCGACGAGGCGATCGCGAAGTACCGCACCCGGCTGGCCGGCTCCGCCGTGCGGGAGGCCGCCCTGAACGACTTCGCGAAGGCGTACACCGACTACAGCAACCTCCGCGACGTGGTCGTGCTCAACAAGACCCCCGCGGCCGGCGTCACCGTGCCCACCGACCCGGCCGCCCGCAACACCCTGTGGCAGGGCCTCGAGGCGCAGATGAACACCGCGCTGGCGAAGCTCCAGCAGCAGGAGACCACCGAGTCCGACACGATGGCGGCCGCGGCCCGCGCCGACTACGCGAGCGCCCGCAACTGGACGATCGGCTCGCTCGTCGCCGGCCTGCTCCTCGCCCTCGCGCTCGCGCTCGGCATCGCCCGGCGGATGAACCTGCAGCTGCGCTCGGTCTCCCACACGCTGCGCGGCGTCGCCGACGGCGACCTGACCCTGCGCGCCGACGTGTACGCCCGCGACGAGCTCGGCGCGATGGCCGCCGCGATGAACCGGGCCAACGAGAGCGTCGGCCGCACCGTCCAGACCCTCGCCGCCGCGGCCGGCACCCTCGGCGCGAGCACCGGCCGGCTGACGAGCGTCACGACCCGCATCGCCGACAGCGCCAAGGCCGCCGCGGCCCGCGCGAACGTCGTGGCGGGCGACGCCGGCACCGTGTCGCACAACGTCCAGACCGTCGCCGCCGGCTCCGAGGAGATGGGCGCGTCGATCCGCGAGATCGCCCAGAACGCCAACGACGCCGCCCGCGTCGCCTCCGAGGCGGTCGGCGTCGCCGAGTCCACGAACCGCACCGTGTCGAAGCTCGGCGACTCCTCCGCCGAGATCGGCAACGTCGTCAAGGTGATCACGTCGATCGCCGAGCAGACGAACCTCCTCGCCCTCAACGCCACCATCGAGGCGGCCCGCGCCGGCGCGGCCGGCAAGGGCTTCGCGGTCGTGGCGAGCGAGGTGAAGGACCTCGCACAGGAGACCGCCCGCGCCACCGAGGACATCTCCCGCCGCGTCGAGGCGATCCAGTCCGACACCGCCAACGCCGTCGGCGCCATCGGCGAGATCAGCCGGATCATCGCCCGCATCAACGACTACCAGCTCACCATCGCCTCCGCCGTCGAGGAGCAGACCGCCACCACGAGCGAGATGAGCCGCAGCGTCGGCGACGCCGCCCACGGCGCCGCGAACATCGCCGGCAACATCGCCGGCGTCGCGGACGCAGCCGACACCACCACGTCCACCCTCACCGAGGTCGACGCCACGGTCGCCGAACTCAACACCCTCGCCGCCGACCTCCAGCACGCCGTCGGCAGGTTCCGCATCTGACCGCGTGACGTGGCGACGCCGGCAGGATGACCGGGCGCCGTTGCCGTGGACCGCGGTGGAAAGCGGCTGCCCGGCGCCGTCCTGGTGCGGTCTCCCGCTCCGCCGGACGGGCGGGCCCTGGCGTGTGACGCGGGCGTGTGACGCGGGCGGTGCGGTGGGGCGGGCACCGGAAATTCGGGGATGCCTGAAGCTGTGTGGCACATGGTACTGTGTGGCGCATGGTAGGCGGGGCCGGCGAGAAGCTGGAGCAGGAGCTGCGGCGTGGTGTCGTCGTCCTCGCGGTGCTGTCCCAGCTGCGGACGCTGCGGTATGGGTATGAGCTGCGCCAGTCCCTCGTGGAGCGGGGGATGCCGATCGAGGAGGGCACCCTCTATCCGTTGCTGCGCCGGCTCGAGGCGCAGGGGGTGCTGCGCAGCGAGTGGCGCACGGCCGAGGGGCCGCCCCGGCGCTACTACGCGCTCAGCGACGACGGGGCGAAGCTCTTCGAAGGGCTGACCGCCACCTGGCGCGGCCTCAACACGGCGATGGACGACCTCCTGGAAGGCGAACATGACCGCTGACGAGCTCATCGACAACTATGTGGCCGACGTGGTCGGTCTCCTGCCGCGCGCCCAGCGCCGGGACGTGGCGCTGGAGCTGCGGGCGCTGCTGGCCGAGGAGGTCGCCGCGGCCGGGGACGACAGGGCCCGCGAGCTTTTGGAGGCGTTCGGCCGCCCGGCGGAGGTCGCCGCGCGGTATGGCCCGCCGGTGACCCTGATCGATCCCGCGGACACCCGGCGGTTCCTGACCCTCGCGGGTGGGGGAGCGGCGCTGATCGCGTACGCGGCGGTGCTGCACGAGCTGACCGAGCGGACCGGGCCGCAGCGCGACGTGGAGCGGGCGGTGCAGCAGTCGCTGCCCGTCATGCTCGCATGGCTGGGGCTGCTCCTGGCCGGCTTCGCCATCGCCGCGTGGAGGCGCCGTCGCCGGCCGGACAAGGGCTGGCGGCCGAGGAGCGTGCCCACCGACCGGATCAACCGGGCCGGGCACGCGGCCGCGCTCGCCTTCTTCGTCCTCGGCACGCTCGTCCTGCTGGATCCCGCGCGGGCCGTCGGAGCGATCGCCCCTGCCGCGCGGGAGGGGTTCGTCTACGACGAGGGGTTCCTGCGCGTCCGCGGGCCGGTCGTGCTCGCGGTGCTGGTCGTCTCGCTGCTCATCGAGGCGGTCCTGGTGTGGCAGGGGCGGTGGCGGCGGCTGCTGCACCGGGTCGACGTCGTGCACGGCCTGGTCATGTGCGCCGTGCTCACCTGGGTCCTCGGCGCCGGGCCGGTCTTCGCCGCGGCCGTGACCGACGAGGCCGCCAAGGGCTGGGTGGGCCTCCTCGTCCTCGTCGCCGCGGTCGACCTCGCCGTCAAGACCCACCGGCTGAGCGTCAGGCATGCCATGGGCCACTGAGAGCGCTCTCTTGACGGGGCGGCCTGCGGCTTTGTAGGTTCGACGAAAGTCAATCCGGAAAGGTTGTTTACGGACACCGCCATGTCCTGTAGGAGGTTCGCTCAATGCACGTCTCCGTCAAGGCTCGCTCCCTGCTCATGCTGGGTGCGACCGTTCTGACGTTCCTCACCGCGGTCGCGGTGCGGGACGCGAGCACCAATGCGGCCGACGCCGCCATCGGCGGGCTCACGTGGTCCGACGAGTTCGACGGCGCGGCCGGCAGTGCCCCCGACGCCGGCAAGTGGAAGCGTGACATCGGCGGGGGAGGCTGGGGCAACAACGAGCAGCAGTACTACACGAACAGCACGAGCAACGCCTCGCTCAACGGTGCCGGGCAGCTGGTGATCACCGCCCGCCGGGAGAACCCGGCGAACTACCAGTGTCACTACGGCACCTGCCAGTACACGTCGGCCCGCCTGCTCACGCAGGACAAGTTCACCCAGGCGTACGGGCGCTTCGAGGCCCGGATGAAGCTGCCGCGCGGGCAGGGGATCTGGCCGGCGTTCTGGATGCTCGGCGCCGACATCGGCAGCAACCCGTGGCCGAACAGCGGCGAGATCGACATCATGGAGAACATCGGCAAGGAGCCGAACACCGTGCACGGCACCATCCACGGCCCGGGCTACTCCGGCGCCGAGGGCATCGGGGCCGGGTACACGATCGGGCAGCCGTTCGCCGACGCGTTCCACACGTTCTCGGTCGAGTGGGAGCCCAACGTCCTGCGCTGGTACGTGGACGGCAACCTCTACCAGACCCGCACCCCCGCGGACCTGGGCGGCGACCGGTGGGTCTTCGACCACCCGTTCTTCATGCTGCTGAACCTCGCGGTCGGCGGCTACTGGCCGGGCTACCCCGACGGCACCACCCAGTTCCCGCAGACGCTCACCGTCGACTACGTGCGGGTGTACGCGTACACCAGCGGTGGCGGCGGGGGCGCCGGGCCGATCATCGGCCAGGGCAGCAACCGGTGCATCGACATCCCGTCGTCCAACGCGGCCGACGGCAACCGGCTGCAGATCTGGGACTGCAACGGCACGGGCGCGCAGCAGTGGACGTTCAACGCGGACGGCTCGGTGCGGGCGCTCGGCAAGTGCATGGACGTGTCCGGCGGCGGCACCGCCGACGGCACGGTCGTGCAGCTGTGGACCTGCAACGGGTCCGGCGCCCAGAGGTTCACCCTCAGCGGTGCGGGCGACCTGGTGAACATCCAGGCGAACAAGTGCGTGGACGTGCAGAACGTGGCCACCGCCAACGGCTCGAAGCTGCACATCTGGACCTGCAACGGCGCCAGCAACCAGAAGTGGCGCAGATAGCGGGTTCATGAGCACCGCTGACGGCGCCGGCAACCAGAAACGGCGCCGCTGACGGAAACGACGGTGGCGCCGGATCTGGAACCGTCAGGTCCGGCGCCACCGCAGCGAGGGCGATCTCCGCGCCGCGCCGGAACAGCTCGGCGACCTGCGGCGACAGCGGTACGTCCGCAGCGTTCTGCACCATGCGGGTCCGGAACCGCGAGTATTTCGGTGCAGGTTGGACTGGCGCGAGGCGGCGGCGGTGGCGCATCGTCGAGTCATGAGCGAGCATCTCGACGTCATCGTCGTCGGGGCGGGCATCTCCGGTATCGGCGCCGGCCGGTACCTGCGCACGATGCTGCCCGGGAAGACGTTCGCGATCCTGGAGGGCCGCGCCGCGTCCGGCGGCACCTGGGACCTGTTCCGGTATCCGGGTATCCGCTCCGACTCGGACCTGCACACGTTCGGCTACGAGTTCAAGCCGTGGCGCGACGAGGAGTCCATCGCCACGGCGCCGCGGATCCTGGCGTACCTGCGCGAGACGGCGACCGAGAACGGCCTCGACGCGCACATCCGCTACCACCACCGGGTGCGCGGCGCGCGGTGGTCGACCGCGGAGGCCCGCTGGAGCGTCGACGTGGAGCGCGCGGACACCGGCGAACGCGTGCGGCTGACCGCCGGGTGGCTCTTCTGCGCGGGCGGCTACTACCGGTACGACGAGGGCTACACCCCGCACTTCGAGGGCCGGGACCGCTTCCCGGGGCCGATCGTGCACCCGCAGCAGTGGCCCGGGGACCTCGACCACGCGGGGAAACGGGTCGTGGTCATCGGCAGCGGCGCGACCGCGGTCACGCTCGTCCCGGCCCTCGCCGCCACCGCCGCGCACGTGACGATGCTGCAGCGCACGCCGTCCTACGTGATGCCCGTCGCGAAGAAGGACCCCGTGGCGAGGGTGCTGCGGCGGTGGCTGGGCGAGGAGCGCGGCTACCGGGCGACCCGCCGCAAGAACATCGCCCAGCAGCGCGCGATCTGGCGGTTCTGCCGGCGGTTCCCGAAGGCGGCGCGGCGGCTGATCCGGTGGGTCAACGCGAAGCAGCTGCCGGCCGGCTATCCGGTCGACGAGCACTTCAACCCGCCCTACGGCCCGTGGGACCAGCGGCTGTGCGCCGTTCCCGACGGTGACCTGTTCAGGGCCATCCGCCGGGGTACCGCCACCGTCGTCACCGACCGGGTCACGACCTTCACCGAGCGCGGGGTGCTCCTGGCATCGGGCCGCGAGCTGGCGGCGGACGTCATCGTCACCGCGACCGGTCTCCAGGTGCAGGCGATGGCGGGGCTGTCGCTCGCCGTCGACGGTGTCCCGGTGCGGCTGCCGGACACGGTGGCGTACAAGGGGATGATGCTGTCGGGGGTGCCGAACCTCGCGTTCGCGATCGGCTACACCAACTCGTCGTGGACGTTGAAGATCGGGCTGCTCTGTGAGCATTTCTGCCGGATCCTGGCGCACATGGACGCCGCGGGCGCCGACGTGTGCCGGCCCGAGCTGAGCGACCCCGCGATGCCGACCCGCCCGTTCCTCGACTTCGCCGCCGGCTACGTCCAGCGCGTCGTCGACCAGCTGCCCCGAGCCGGGGACCGCATGCCCTGGCGCACCTCGATGGACTACCACTCCGACGTGAAACTGCTGCGCGCCGGCCGGGTCGACGACCCGGAGCTGCGCTTCACCCGCAGCGACGCGACGGTGGCGGCATGATGGGACCGGAGCATGGCGGAGGTGGCGGTGTGAGCGGGCCGGAGCGTGGCGGAGGTGGCGGTGTGAGCGAGGATCGATTTGTCGAGGTGCCCGGCGGACGGCGGATCTGCTACCGGGTCGACGGGCCGGACGACGGGCCGCCGCTGCTGCTCATCGCCGGGCTCGGCCTGGACCTGACGTCGTGGCCGCGGCGGATGCTCGACGGGTTCACCGGCCATGGGCTGCGCGTCATCCGGCTCGACAACCGTGACGCCGGTCGCTCGACCCGCGTCCAGGCGCGGCCGCCGAGCATGCTGCGGCAGCTGTTCGCCCGTCCGGTCCCCGGCGCGTACGACCTGGGCGACATGGCTGGCGACGTGGACGCGCTCCTGGAGGACCTCGGCACCGGGCCGGTGCACGTGCTCGGCATGTCGATGGGCGGGATGATCGCGCAGACCCTCGCCGCCCGGCATCCCGGCCGGGTCGCGACGCTCACGTCGGTCTTCTCCACGACCGGCGACCGGAAGGTCGGCCAGCCGGCGCCGTCCACGATGCTGCGGATGGCGAAGCGCCCCGCCCGCACGGTGGAGCAGGCCGTCGAGCGGCACCTGTCGCTGCTGCGGCACATCGGGTCGGCCGAGTTCCCGCCGGACGACGCGGAGGAACGCGCCTGGGTCGCCGGGATGTGGGACCGCGGGTCGGGCCGGCCGAACGCCGCCGGGGTCGGCCGGCAGATCGGCGCGATCCAGGCGTCCGGCGACCGGACCGCGCAGCTGCGCGCGATCACCGCGCCGACGCTCGTCATCCACGGCGACGCCGACTTCATGGTGCACCCGAGCGGCGGCCGGGCGACGGCGGCGGCGATCCCGGGCGCCAGACACGTCGAGATCCCCGGCATGCGCCACCACTTCGCCCCGGGTGTCGTGGACCGCGTCGTCGCCCTCACCACCGACCACATCACCACGACCGCCGGCGCTCCGTCGCAACCGGCGGGGGCGGCCGCGGGGCTCGCGGACCGCCCTGCGGGCGGTGCAGCGGTCGCGGGAGTCCCGGCCCGGACCGCAGACGCGGGCGTCGCGGGCGGGGCGGTTCCGGACCGGACCGCGGGCGCCGGAGTCGCGGGCGGGGCGGCGGCCGCAGTCGCCGCGACCGTTCAGGACCGGGCCGCGCGTTCGACGTCGACGTAGCGGCCGATGCCGTCGGCCACGGTGACGTCCGGGTTGAGCGTGTCGTCGAGAAGGCGGAGCGCCGCGACGTCCGGGCCGGGGTGCTTGGCCGTGAAGCGGGCGAGGTTGCGACGCCAGTCGGCGTAGCGGCGGGCCGTCATGCCGCCCCGCTCCCACGTGTACAGCACCGCCTCCGGGTCGAAGGCGAAGGCGAGGCCGTGGCGGCGCAACCGGTACCCGAGCTCCGAGTCCTCCAGGCCCCACCCGGTGAACCCTTCGTCGAACCCGCCGACCGCCAGGAGGTGCTCGCGGCGCACCGACAGGTTGCAGCTGAACGCGTACAGCCAGCAGGTCTCCAGGGCGTCCAGATCGCCGCCGAGCCGGTCCAGGACCCACACCCGGATGTCGCGGACCGCGGCCGGCTGTCCCGCGAACGACCAGTCCCGCAGGAACGCCTCCAGGGGGAGCTCCCCGTCGCCGAGGCGGTGGCGCGGGCCGGTGAGCACCAGGTCCGGCCGGCGCTCGTGGTGGTGGACGTGCCGGGCGAGGAGGTCCGGCGGGAACACGTGATCGGGGTCGATCATGACGACGAGGTCGCCGGACGCCCGCCCGATCCCCGTGTTGCGCGCGGCCGAGCGCCCGGAGGCGGCCGTTCGCGGCTTGTGGACGTACACCAGCCGCAGACCCTCGTCGATGGTGCCGATCAGCGACCGGGTGCCGTCGTCGGACCCGTCGTCGACGACCACGACCTCCAGGGTGTGGCCGCCGAGCTCCTGCCGCCGCAGTGCGGTCAGGCAGCGGCCGAGCGCCGCGCCCGCGTTGTAGCACGGCAGGACCACGCTCACACGCATCGACAAACCTCCAAATAGATGGGTGCCAGGCTCTAAGCTGGCGGCATGGCTGTGACGAGCCGCCGCGTGCGACGCATCTACCTCACACTGGTGCTGCTCAACACCCTTGCCGTCACGTTCATCTGGGGCATCAACTCGCTGCTGCTGTTCGAGGCGGGCCTCACCAACACGGAGGCGCTGTCCGCCAACGCGTGCTTCACGCTCGGCTACGCCGTGTTCGA
This sequence comes from Dactylosporangium sp. NPDC005555, assembly GCF_040605635.1. Lineage (NCBI taxonomy): Bacteria > Bacillati > Actinomycetota > Actinomycetes > Micromonosporales > Micromonosporaceae > Dactylosporangium > Dactylosporangium sp. NPDC005555. Next base: position 88,228 of record NZ_JBEXDG010000007.1, on the reverse strand, counting down.
GATCCCGACCGGCTCGATCGCCGACACGTGGGGCCGTCGCGCGTCCTACCTGCTCGGCGGCTGCACGTTGACGCTGACGACGCTGCTGTACTGGCTGGCCTGGCGCCTGCACGCGGACGTGTGGGCGTGGGCGGCGGTGTCCGTCGTCCTCGCGATCGGGTTCACGTTCTTCTCCGGCGCCACCGAGGCGTGGCTCGTCGACGCGCTGCACTTCCTGGAGTACGACGGCAAGCTGGAGCAGGTCTTCGCCCGGGCGCAGGTCGTGACCGGCATCGGCACCCTCGCCGGGTCGCTCGGCGGCGCGTACGTCGCGCAGCTCACCGACGTCGGCGTGCCGTTCCTCATCCGGGCGGCGCTGCTGATGACGCTCACCGTCGTGGCCTGGCGGGTGATGCACGACATCGGTTTCACACCCAGGCGGGCCGCCGGCCCGCTGCAGGACGTCCGCCGCGTGCTCACCGAGTCCGTCCGGCACGGATGGGGCCGGCCGGCGGTCCGCTGGGTGATGCTCGGTGCGGTCGTCGCCGCCGGGGTCAGCTACTACGTGGCGTTCACGATGAAGCCCTACCTGCTGCAACTCGTCGGCGACCCGCACGCCTACGGCCTGCTCGGCATCGCCGCCGCGGTCAACGCCGCCGCACAGACCGTCGGCGGCCTCCTCGCGATGGCGTTCCAGCGGCTGTTCCGCTGGCGGATGTCGGTGGTCATCGCCGGGGTCGTGCTCAACGGCGCGCTGCTCGTCGTGTTCGGTCTCGCCGGTGGTGTACCCCTCGCGATGGCCATGCTGGCCTGCTACAGCATGGTGTCCGCGGCGATCCTGCCGTCGCGCCAGGCGTACCTCAACGGGCTGCTGCCCTCGGACCGGCGCGCGACCGTCCTGTCCTTCGACTCCCTCGTCGCCAGCAGCGGCGGCGTCGTGACACAACCCGCCCTGGGCCGGGCCGCGGACCTGTGGGGCTATCCCGTCTCGTTCGTCCTGGGCGGCCTGCTCCAGGCCGTCGCCCTGCCGATCCTGTTCCTGGCCCGCCGCTACGAGGTCAGCGCCGCCACCCCGGCGGAGCCCGGGGTCGCCGTCCCCCAGCGGACGTAGCGCCGCGGTGGTGCGGGGGCCTCGGCCGGCACGACGTCGCGGCGGTCCCGCAGACGCGCCGCGGCGTGCGCCGGCGTGATGCGGTGACGGTCCGGGGACGGGGGTGGCATGAGCTCGCGGTGGATCCGGGGGCGGGCGCCGGCGCGAGGTCACCGCGGGCGCGTCGCGGCTCACCCGGCCGGAGCGGGTGGGCGCGGGGCGGCGGCGCCGGTGAACGGGCGCTTGGTGCCGTCCACGACGGGCCACACCTCGCACGGGCGCAGCGGGACGCCGAGGCGGACCAGGGTCAGGCCGGCCCTGAGGCGCAGGGCGGCGAGGCGGCCCGACAGGGCGTACAGCAGCAGATAGAGCCGGCACTGGAGGCGTTGGACCGGACGGAGGCGGGCGTGGGCGGCCGCGTCGATCTCGCGGCGGAAGTGGCGGCGGCGGACGCCGCGCCATTCGGGGAACAGCAGGTCGAGGCGGTGCGCCTCGTAGGACTTGCGGCGCTGGGCACGGGTGAAGTCGCGCAGGCGCGGGATCGGCTGGAACACCACGCGGGCGGTGGCCGCGTGGTGGATCGCGCCGGGGCCGTGCCGGTCGATGATGGCCCGGGACAGGAACGAGTCGTCGCTGATCGGGCCGCGGTCCAGGCTCAGATACGCGGCGGTGCGCGGGTCGACGTCCGTCACCGGCCGGTGCGGGGCGTGCCACGCGACGTCGTAGTGCCGCACGGCGAACGCCCGCCCGCACAGGTGCCGGCCGCGGCGGATCACGTCGGGGTGGTAGTCGGCGAAGTTGAACACCGGCCGCCAGAAGCCGGGCCGGCCGTGCAGGTCGGCGGGGACCATGGTGGCCCACGCCGCCTCCGCCTCCGGGTGCTCGGCCATCGCCGCGACCAGGTCGCGCAGGCAGCCGGGGTCCAGGACGCAGTCGGCGTCGACGAGGATGAGGTGCTCCCCGGAGCGCGCCAGCCCGGCGATCACCCGCTGCGCCTCGATGAGCCCCGGCGGGGACCCGACGACGCGCACCGTGACGCCGTCGCGCGGCGCACCGGCGAACGCGGCGGCGTAGGCGGCGGCGATCTCGCGGGTCCGGTCGGTGGAGCCGTTGACCGCGACGATGATCTCCGCCGGTGCCGGCGGATCCAGCGCCGCGAGGGCCACCTCGATCGACCGGAGCGTCTGGGCGAGGGTCGCCTTCTCGTTGCGGGCGGCGACCCCGACGCTCAGCACGTGGGCGACACGACACCGCGGACGTAGTCGTCGAACTCCGCCACGGAGTCGCCCGTCCACACCATGCCGTGCTCGCGGATGATGAACCAGTTCGTCGACTTCTGCCGCAGCTCGCGGAAGAAGTGCCGGCCGGCGGCGAAGCGGCCGCCCTCGATCCTCGCGTCGGAGACGAGGTCGCGGAAGCGCGGGCCGCGGGTCAGCTCCCGGTGGTGGAAGTGCACGATGAGCCGTGGCCGCCGCTCGTGCATGCCGAGCAGGCCGCTCAGCATCAGGAACTCGGGCGCGTCGGAGCTCGGCAGCCGCTCCCCGGTGTAGGTGAGGCTCTGCAGCCCCTCGTCGAACGACGTGATCAGGTCGTAGTCGGCGGAGGTCATCCGCGACTTGTCGGTGACGGTCTGCGAGACGAGCCAGTGCCCGTCGTGCGTGAACATGATCGAGCCGTCGGTGTAGGGCTGGCGCTGCCACAGGTGGTGGTCGCGGTGGATGCGGGCGAGCTCGGCGACCTCGCCGGCGTGCTCGAGCCGCAGCCGGTCCAGGACGGTCCGGTCGCCGGGGTCGGAGCTCTGCGTCGGGTGGTACTTGACGCGGACCGTCTCACCGATCGCGTTGACGTAGACGTCCTGCCACGTGTTGGTCCGCAGCCGCATCGTCAGGTCGAGATGGTCGGGGTAGATCGCGTTGACGTCGAGCGCGTCGCACAGCTCGGGCACGGCGGTGCGGGCCGCCGCGTAGCCGGGCCCGTCCTCGTTGCCGTCGGTCAGCGGATACGCCGAGATGACGTTCGTCCTGGCGCCGGTCGCGGCGAGCGCCGCCAGGTAGTGCCGCTCCTCGTCGGGCATCAGCAGCGGGTTCGTCGGGCCGTAGATGACGTAGGTGACGCCGCCCGGGTGGTGCTCGGGCAGGTCCCCGTAGGCGAGGGGCTCGGCGGTGACGCCGTAGTCGCGGTGCAGGGCCCGGAACGCGGGCTCGATGATCTCGCGCAGCGCCCAGGCGCTGTGCGGTGAGGCCGGATTCAGGACATAGCAGTAGCGCAGTTCCGCGATGTTGCGCTTGTACCGGTAGTCGTAGGCCTGCAGGTTCCCCGTGGAAGTCATCGAAGTGACCACCTGGAGACTCTACATTGACCGCCCTCGACCCACCGTTCCTCGCGCTACTCCACCTGGCCGCCGCGAGTGCTGAATCGTGTTACTCCCGCCAGCCGGACATCTCCACGCCCTTGCCGGTGTCGACGCGGTAGCCGAGCCGCACCGTCTGGCTCTGCCCTTCCGGCACGACGAGCCGCCAGGTGAGCACGCCGAGGTCGGTGCGCTCCGCCGGCTGCGGCTCCAGCGCGGTCTCCTTGACGGCGATCGTGTCGTGCCGACTGACCGGCAGCTGGTCCAGGACCGTGATCCGCACCGGGCGGCCCGTGTAGTTGCCGACGGTGGTGCGGTATTCGACCTCCCGGCGCCGGCTGGAGCCCAGGGTCGCGCGGGTCGCGGTGCGGCGGGTCAGCTCCCGCTCCACCCGGACCCGGTCGTCGAGGCCGAGCGCCAGCTCGAGCTCCTCGCCGGGCGCCCACGTCGACAGGGCGGTCCTGCTGACGAAGTCGGCCTCGTGGAAGACGGCGGCCTGCCCGGGCGGCAGCGTGTGCTGCGACGTGTTCGTCACCGTGGCCCGCAGGTGCACGTCCGTGGACCGCGCCGGCGCGACGACGTGGTCGAGCTGGGTGGCGAGGTCCAGGATCAGCACCGTCGCCCGTGAGGTGGTGCCGTCGGCGGGCACCGGGACGGCGCGGGCAGGGCGGTACGTCGCCGCGACCGGGCCCTCCTCGACCGTCGCCTGCGCGACCTCGACCTCGGCGAACCCCTCGAGGTCCTCCTTCGCCATCCGGCGCGGCGACGGGGCCATCGCGGCGGCGGGGGCGGGCATCGCGCCGGGCGCGCCGCCGTACGCGCCGAACGACTGCATCGGCGGTGGCGGCAGCAGCAGGTCGAGATACCACGGCTGCAGCTCGGGGATCGCGACGGCGCCGGACGGACGGGCCGTCGACAGCGCCAGCTCGCACTCCGGCCAGTCCTCGCCGGTGCGCTGCTCGACCAGCCCGAACCAGGTCAGGCGCAGGGTCTCGCCGGTCAGCCGCACGTCGTACGTCGAGCGCCAGCCGGCGTCGGGCACCTGGTACGACACGTCGAGCTCGACCGGTCCCGGCTCCGACACGGCGAGCGCGACGACCGCGTAGCGCGCGTCGGGCTCGCGCTTGCCGGACAGGTCGATCAGCCGCCGGTCCAGCGCCGCCGCCCGCTGCGTGACCTCGGTGCGCCGCCGCTGCAGATCGCGGATGCCGGCCAGCACCGTGGTCAGCTCGCCGCCCATCGTGGCGGTGAACGCGGTGACCGTCTCGGCGGCCGCGTCGCCGGTCGCGAGGGCCCGCGCATACGCGCCGCCGGCCCGCTCGCCGAGCGTGGTCAGGAACGCCTGCCGCTGCCGCAGGACCGTCTCCGTGTCCGCGATCTCGGCGAGCTCCTCGTCGAGGGTCCGGCGCTCCCGCTGGACGGCGGTGACGGTGTCGTCGGACGGGGTCGTGTGGCGGCGCAGCACCACGTCGACGCCGAGGACCGTCGCCGGGCCGCGGCCGCTGACCCGGATCGAGTCGCCGTCCATGCTCAGCGGCAGCGGGCCGATCTCGGCGACCTGCTCGCCGGCCTCGAGGGTGGCCCGGCCGCGCCGGGTGACCCTGGCCTGCCGGGGGTAGACGGTGACCGCGACGATCGAGTTCTGCACGTCCCGCACCGTAACGCATGCCGTCACCCCCGCCGGTGCGCGTCCGGCCACCGTTCGGGGCATGTCCCATGGACCGTTCCGCCCGCCGGCCCCCGCCGGTCGGCCGCTTTGCGCGACACGCCGTGCGCCGTGTCCGTCACGCGTAGCTCGGCGGCACGAGAATCGCCTTCCCCCGAGAACGGACGGAGCTCGATGTGACGGTCCTGCTGACACTGCCCGCCTCCGCGGCGACGCGGTACCCGCTGCGGTACGCCGTCGTCGACGTGGAGACCACCGGCCTGCACGCGCCCAGGGACAGGGTCGTGCAGGTCGCGGTCGCGCAGATGGAGCCCGACGGCACCCTGGGCACGGTGTGGTCCACGCTCGTCGACCCAGGCTGCGACCCGGGACCCGTGCACATCCACGGGATCACCAGGGAGCGCCTCGCCGGCGCGCCCCGCTTCGACGCCGTCGTCGCGCACCTCGCCGAGCTCCTCGAAGGGCGGGTCCTCGTCGCGCACAACGCCGCGTTCGACTGGCGGTTCCTCGCCGCGGAGGCGCACCGTGCCGTCCACCGCCTGCCGGTCAGCAGCCGCCTGTGCACCCTCGCGCTGAGCCGGCGCCTCGACCTGCCGACGGCGAGCCTGTCCCTGGCGGCGCTCGCCGCGCACTGGGGCGTCGCGCAGGCCCGCCCCCACGACGCGGAGGACGACACCCGGGTCCTCACCGAGATCCTCCGGCACAGCCTCGCCGCCGCCGACACCCTCGCCGTTGAGCTGCCGCTCAGCGACTGCGACGCGCAGGAGTCCGAGCGGGTGTACCCGGCCAGGCTGCCGCGGCCCGTCTGCCCGTGGGCGTGGCCGGGCAGGTGGACGCCCGGCCGCCGCCTCGTCCAGGGCGCGAAGGTCGCCATCACCGGCAGCACCGCCACCGCCCGGGACGCGCTCGCGGCCCGCGCCACCGACGCGGGGCTGGACGTGATGAACACCGTCAGCGGCCGGACCGGCCTGCTCGTCACCAACGACCCCGCGGCCGCGACCTCGAAGCTGAAGGCCGCCGCCCTGTACGCCGTGCCCGTCGTCGACGAGGCGGCCTTCGCGGCGCTGCTCGGCGACGTGGCGGCCGGCACGCCCAAGGGGGAGAGCCGCGGGTCCGGTCCGGCGGTGCCGTCGCCGCGCCGGTCTGCCGGGCCACTGTCCGGGCCACCGTCCGGGCCACTGTCCGGGCGGTGCCTGCTCGTCCTCGGCGGGACCCACGCCGAGGCGGCGGAGGCCCGCAACCGGATCGCGGACCTCGGCGGGATCGCCGCGGTCAACCTCACCACCCGGGTCACCGACGTCGTCGCCCTGCCGGGCGCCGCGCAGGACCGCCGCTGGGCGACCGTGACCTCGCTCGGCCTGCCGGTCACCACCCCGGACGCGCTGTCACCCGCCGCCCCCCTGCCCGCCCCGGCCGCCGCGCCTTCGCCGGTCGCCGCCGAGGCCGTCGCGGTCCTGTCCCGCGGCGCGGTCATCGACCTGCCGGACGACGTGGCGGACTGGTCGGTGTCGGTGACGTGGCCGGCCGGCGCCGACGCGGAGGTCGACGTGGTCGCGTTCCTCACCGACCAGGACGAGCAGGTCCGCGCCGACGCCGACTTCGTCTTCTACAACCAGCCCGCCGCCGCCGACGGGTCCGTGGAGCTGACCCTGGACGTGCCGCACGAGACGCTCGTCGACGTCCGCCTCGGCAGGATTCCCGGGGACGTCAGCCGGATCGTGATCGCCGCCGCCATCACCGGCACCCACTCGTTCGGCGATCTCGGGCCGGTCGAGTTCGTCGCTCGTACCGGCGCGGGAGCCACCCACGCCAGGGCCACCCTCGACGCCGCGACCACCGAACGCAGCCTGCTGCTCGCCACCGTCTACCGGCGCGACGGGCACTGGCGGCTCCGCGCGATCGGCCAGGGCTACGACCACGGCCTCGCCGAGCTCGCCACCCTGCACGGCGTCACCGTCGACGGGGACTAGCGGCGGACCGGCGGCGGACTAGCGGTCCGGCGCCAGCAACGCCGAGAACATGTCGCGCAGCGGCTCGGCGAGCTCGTCCTGGTCCGCCGAGGCGAGCGGCTCCAGGGCCGTGGAGGCGCGCAGCAGCGCGATCCCGATCGCCGAGGCCAGGGTCATCTGCGCCCGCAACATCCGGCGGTCCGCGTCGGCGTCCCCGGGCTGCCAGCCGGCCGCCGTCGCCATGCGGTCGGCGAAGCGGCGCAGGATGTCGACCCGGATCCGCTCGGCCTTCTCGTCGCCGGAGGAGCGCAACAGCAGCAGCAGCTGGGTGCGGTGCCGGGCGGCGTGCGGGCCGGCGAGCCGGACCGCGAGGTCGTGCGGGATCCGCTCCAGGGGCAGCTGGTCGTCGACGGTGCGGCCGAGCTCGTCGCCGACCTCCGCCAGGCACGCCTCGAACAGGCCCTCCTTCGACGTGAAGTACCGGTTGATGAGCGCGACGTTGACCCCGGCGTCGGTGGCGATGTCCCGGACGGTGGCGGCCGTGTACCCGTCCGCGGCGAAACGCCGGCGGGCCGCGTCGAGCAGCAGCTGACGGGTCCCGGCGGCGTCCCGGCGCCGCGTGCCTGCGGTGTTGGTCGTCACGCCACCAGCGTAGACGCACCCGGGTGTGACGTAAACGATTGTTGACTTACGTCCGTGGCGGGGACATGGTGGACAAGTCAGCAATCGTTTACATAGCGCCTCGGGGACCTCATGACGCAAACCCTGCAACCACCGGCCGTCGCCACCCGGCACGTCAACGGCACCCTGCTGGTGGTGTACCTGTCGCTGGGCGGCCTGGCCTTCGCGGTCCTGCAGTCCCTGGTGGCGCCCGCGATGTCCACCATCGCCCACGACCTGAACGCCTCGACCGCGGACATCAGCTGGATCCTGACCGCCTACCTGCTGTCGGCCTCGGTGCTCACGCCGATCCTCGGCCGCCTCGGCGACATGGCCGGCAAGCGCAAGGTCCTCATCGGCGTCCTCGCGGTCCTCGCCGCCGGCACGCTCCTCGCGGCCCTCGCCCCGAACCTCGCCGTGCTGATCGTGGCCCGCGCCATGCAGGGCGCCGCCGGGGCGATCCTGCCGCTGTCGATCGGCATCGTCCGCGACGAGCTGCCCCGGGAGAAGGTCGCCGTCACCGTCGGCCTGCTCTCCGCGATCTTCGGCGTCGGCGCGGGCGTCGGCATCGTCGGCGCCGGCCCGATCGTGGAGCACCTGTCCTGGCACTGGCTGTTCTGGCTGCCGCTGGTCCTGGTCGTGATCGCCCTGCTCGGCGCGATCTTCGGCATGCAGGAGTCGCCGGTGCGCACCCCGGGCCGCCTCGACGTGCTCGGCGCCGGCATCCTGTCGGTCGCCCTCGTCTCGCTGCTGCTCGCCATCAGCAAGGGCCAGGCATGGGGCTGGACCGACGCCGCGACCGTCGGCCTGCTCGCGCTCGGCGTCGTCGCCCTCGTCGTCTTCGTCGTGGTCGAGCTGCGGGTCGGCGAGCCGCTCGTCGACATGCGCCTGATGTCGATCCGCGGCGTGTGGGCCACCGACCTCGTCGCCCTCATCCTCGGCTTCGCGATGTTCGGGACGTTCCTGCTGGTGCCGACGCTGCTGCAGCTGCCCGCGGCCACCGGCTACGGCTTCGGCAAGTCGGTGTCGGAGTCCGGCCTGTTCCTGCTGCCGACGGTGCTCATGATGGTCGTCTTCGGCCCCATCGCCGGCATCCTCAACCGGCGTTTCGGCCCGAAGCTGCCGATGTTCCTCGGCGCGGTGTCCGTCGTCGCCGCGTTCGCCCTGCCCGCGATCGGCCACGGCGCCGTCTGGCAGGTCCTCGCCTCCGGCATCCTCACCGGCGCCGGCATCGGTCTGTCCTTCGCCGCCATGTCCAACGCCATCATCGAGAGCGTCCCCGCCGCCCAGACCGGCGAGGCCAGCAGCGTCAACACCATCGCCCGCACCATCGGCAGCAGCATCGGCACCGCCGTCGTCGCCGCCGTCATCACGTCCAAGAGCACCCCGCAGGGCCTGCCGACGGACGCCGCGTTCACCACCGGCTTCTGGGTCTGCACCGGCGTCGCCGTCCTCGCGGTCGTCGCCTCCCTCGCGCTGCCCTCGGCGCACCGCCGCCACGAGCAGGCGGTCGCCGCCGGCGTCAAGGACCTCCCGCCGGAGCCCGAGGAGCTGCACCTGCCCCACCTGCACGCCCGGGGTTGACCCCGCAGAGCGCCGCAGAGTCCGACAGAGCCCCCGGCCGACCGGCCGGGGGCTCTGTCGCGACGGACAGCGGACAGCACCCTTGATCGGGTTTGCGGCGTGCCGCCACAATGCCGATCGTGGAGACAGAGGACGAGCAGCGGCGCAAGAAGGACGGCTGCGACTGGGGTCCGGACTGCGACCTGCCCAGTTGTGACCTGCCCGGGTGCGACGGGTGCGACCTGCCCAGCTGCGGGTGCGACTTCATGCTGGGCACGATGCTGCTCGGCACGATGGCGATCGGCGCGCCGACGAGAAAGCCCCGGACGACCGCCAGCGGGCCCGGACGGGCCGGGATGGCGGTGATCCGCGGATACCAGCGCTGGATCTCGCCGCACCTGGGGACGCGGTGCAGGCAGATCCCGTCGTGCAGCAACTACGGCATGGAGGCGGTCCGCCGGTACGGGCTCGTCGTCGGCTCGCGGCTGACCGCGGCCCGGATCCGCCGGTGCAACCCCTCGACGCCGCACGGGACGCGCGACCTGGTCCCGTAGCCGACGCTGGTTGCGCTCACACAGGGCCTGCCAGAGGTTGACAGACAAAGATGTGGGCGCAAACGACGCCACCGGCCGCGCCGACGCCACCGGCCGCGCCGACGCCACCGGCCGCGCCGACGCCACGTTCACCCTGGACTGACCGGAGCGCGCGGGGCCGGACAGGGCCGTCCGGCCCCGCGATATTCGGTTGCCGTGACGGCACGGGGTCCGCGATCGTGGGCGCATGACGCGCTGACCGTTGCCCCTGCCCCCTGTCTCCCGAGCAGCCGAAGTGAGCGTCCCGTGCCCCACCCGAAGGCGACCGTCACCGTGTTCGCCGGTCCGTCCAGCTGGATCGAGTCCGACGCCGTCGCGCAGTGCCACCAGGTGGCCGCGCTGGACGGCATGCTCCACGTCGCCGGCATGCCGGACCTGCACCCCGGCAAGGGCGCCCCGATCGGCGCCGCGATGTCCTCGACGGTCCTGTACCCGTTCCTCGTCGGCTCCGACATCGGCTGCGGCATCGCCGTGTTCCCGATCCGCCTCAAGCGGGCGGTCCCGGAGAAGCTGGCCGCGAAGTTCCCGGACCTGGACGTCCCGCTCGATCCCGCCGGCGGGCTGGTCGAGGACGAGATCCCCGGCGGGCACACCGAAGGCCTCGGCACCGTGGGCCGCGGCAACCACTTCGTCGAGCTGGCGAAGGTCGGCACCGTGTTCGACGACGGGCACGCGGCCCGGCTCGGGCTGGCCGCCGGCGACCTCGTCCTCGTCGTCCACAGTGGATCCCGCGGTTTCGGCGAGCGGATCCTGCGCGCCCACACCGAGGTCCACGGCGCGGGACCGGCCGCCGACCCCGCCGCCTACCTGGCGGCGCACGACGACGCGGTCCGCTGGGGCTCGCTCAACCGGCGGCTCCTCGCCGCCCGCGTCGCCGACGCCCTCGGCGCGCAACGCGCCGAGCCGGTCGTCGACCAGTGCCACAACCTCGTCGAGGTCCGCGACGGCGGCTACCTGCACCGCAAGGGCGCCGCGCCGGGCGACGGCCGGGACGTGCTCGTCGCCGGGACCCGCGGCACCCCGTCGTATCTCGTCGCCGCGCACGCCGGCGCCGCCGCGAACCACTCGGTGGCGCACGGCGCCGGCCGCAAGATGTCCCGCGCCGACGCCCTGCGCCGCGGCAAGGTCAAGCACACCGTCGAGGAGCTGCGCCGCACCCCGGTCGGCTCGTACGTCGTCTGCGGCGACCGGCAGCTGCTGTTCGAGGAGGCGCCGACCGCGTACAAGCGCATCGAACAGGTCATCGGCGACCTCGTCGACCATGACCTGGCCACGCGGGTGCTGACGACGGTCCCGCTGGTGACCTACAAGACGGCGGCCGGCAAAGAACGGCGGGTCAGCACCTGACGCCCTGCTTGGCGAGCTCCGAGATCAGCGCGGACGCGGTGAGGTTCGAGAAGTTGACGTCCTTGCCCGCGGCGACCTCGATGACGTAGTCGTGGTCGCCGGAGTCCTGCTCGATCTCGACGTCGCAGCTGCCGGCCTTCGCGTCGGCCTCGTAGTCGTCGAGCTTCTTCACGTTCTTCTTCTTTTTCTTGTCGTACACCTGGTCGTAGTCGGCCTCGGCGGACACGTTGGTGTAGCCGGCCTTGGTCAGCTGCTTCTCCAGGTCGTCGGCCTGCGACGAGCAACCGGCGAGCCCCACGCCGAGCAGCAGCATGGTCGTGGCGGCGATGACGGATCGAGTGGCACGCATGGCTATTCGCACTACTTTCGTCGCAGGGGGCGGAGTCATCAATTCTGGATCATCCAGCCGATGGCGCTGTCGGGATGCCGATGCTCGTGGTGTCGACAAACGGCTCGGCGCCGGTGCGGCGGCTGTCGTACTGCGGGTCGAGCGTGCCGAACAGCCGGTCCCACACGGTGGAGTAGAAGCCGAGGTTGAACCGCGGCGCCGCGTGGTGCCCGGCGTGCATCCCCGGCGTCGCCACCCACTTGAAGACCGCGGACGCCCGCACCCTGAGCGGCAGCGGCTCCACCCCGAGGTGCCCGAGGATCCCGAAGAGCAGGTTGACGCCGGTGTACGCGGCGAGCGCCCACACCGAGAACGGGTGGACGGCCAGGACGAGCAGCCACGCGCCGCCGAACCCGATCACCTCGACGGGGTGCAGGGCGAACAGGGTGACCGGCCGCGGGTCGGCGAAGACGTGGTGCAGCCGGTGCGCGAGCGGGAACAGCCACCGCACGTGCGCCGCCGCGTGCCCGGCGTACAGGATGACGTCCATCACCACGACCAGCACCACGAAGTCGAGCAGCGCCCGCCAGGTCAGCGGCAGCGTGAGGGTGATGGTTCCGGCTTGCCACAGCCACCACCCGGCGACGGTGACGCCCGCGTTGAGGACGGTCGCGGACGCCACGAGTCCCAGCTCCAGGCGGCTGACCGGGCCCGCGGGCGCGGTGACCCGGTCCGCGCCCGGCCACCGCAGCACCCAGTGCCCGAGGACGACGGTGACCCCGACGAGGGCCGCGTTCTCGGCGAGGGCGAGCACCGCGAACCAGCCGGCGGGCAGCTCGCGCAGCCAGGTGACGATGTCGTGCACGGGATGCACTGTGCCACCCGCCCGCAAGCCCTCGCACGGAGCAGCGGGGACGGTCCCACGGGCGGCGGATGGCTACAGTCGTGGCATGGGGACGGACTGGGGGACGGAAGCGCCTGCGGCACCATCGCAGGACGAGGTCGTGGGCACCGGCGGGAGCCGGGGCGCCGACGGTGACGGCTGGCGGCCCAGGTCGCGGGTCGGGGCGGTGGTCGTGGCCCTGCTCGCGGGGGACCAGGACGCGGCCGAGCAGGTCGCCGACGAGCCGGAGGCCAGCGAGAAGGAGCCGCAGGTCCTCGCGGCGGCGATCCGGCTCGCCGTGCAGAGCCTGTTCGACGAGGACACCCCGCCCGACGCGATCGCCGGCTCCGTGGCCGAGATGGCCCGCGACGTCGAGGTCGACCAGGACGCGGCGGTGGCCCTCATCCGCGCGCAGCTGGGCGAGGAGCACCTCCTGGAAGCGTTCCCGGAGCAGGTGGTGATCGACACCACATGGTCGGTGTTCGGGTATCTCTGCGAGCAGCGACTCGGCCGTGAGGACTCCCTCGAGCTCATCGCCCAGGCAGAGGCCGAGACGCTGTAACAGGCCGGTCGACCAACAGTCACCGAACGGTTGATCTCAATGCGCGCGGCGTGTGCGAGCATCCACGCCAGCGGATACCTCTGCGCTGGGAGCGACCGAGTGACTGAGCTGGTGGAGCGGATCGTCGTCCCGTTCGAGGGCCCCGGCGCCGGTGCCGGGCCCCTCACCTGGGGTCAGCGGCAGGTGTGGGCGGCGATGGTCGAGATCGACTCGTCGATGAGCATGGGCGGCGCGGTGGCCGCCACCGGCGGGAGGACCGTCGAGGACTACGCCGCCGAGCTGCGCTTCTTCATGTGCCGGTACGCGGCGATGCGGACCCTGCTGCGCTTCGCCGGCGACGGCACCGTGACGCAGGAGGTGTTCGGCTCCGGTGAGACCAGCCTCGTCGTCATCGACACCGCCGACGGCGACGACCCGGCCACGGTCGCCGAGGCACTGGCGGCCGAGTGGCGGGACCGCAAGTTCGACTACGCCACCGAGTGGCCGCTGCGGATGGGCGTCGTCCGCCGCCGCGGCGACGTCACCCACGTCGTCGCCCTGATGTGCCACATCGCCGCGGACCTCGGCGGGGTCGCGGTGATGATGCGCGACCTCGCCCAGCGGGACCCGGTCACCGGTGAGCCGGCCGCCTCGTACGACGCGCCGCAGCCCCTCGACCTGGTGCGCCTGCAGCAGGAGCCGGCGATGACCCGGCAGACCGCCACCGCGATGCGCTACTGGGAGACCCACCTGCGGGCCATCCCCGCGTCGCTGTTCGACCCTCCGGCCGACCCTCCGGCCGATCAGGGCCAGCCGCCGTACTGCCGGCTGCGGTGGCAGTCCCGCGCGATGCACCTGGCGTCCGGCGAGGTGTCGACGCGGTTCGGCGCGGACCCGGCGTGGGTGCTGCTGGCCGCGTTCGCCGCCGGCCTCGAACGGCTGCGGCCGGGCCGCGGGCCGTTCGTCGCGATCAACATCATCGGCAACCGGTTCCGGACCGCGCTGCGCGACGTGGTCAGCCCGGTCACCCAGGACGGGCTGTGCGTCCTTGACGTCGCCGGGGTCGGCGCCGAGGAGGCCATCGCCCGCGCCCGCGCGGCGTCGATGAGCGCGTCGAAGCACGCCTACTACGACCCGGCGGCCCGGGCGGCGCTCACCGATCGGGTCAGCCGCGAACGCGGCGAACACCTCGACCTCACCGTCCTGTACAACGACCGCCGCACCCACCAGGCGGCCGGTGGGCGCGACGCGGCGCCCGCGCAGACCCGGGTCCTGTCGGAGGAGCCGCTGCGGTCCCTCGGGCCGAAGCTCATGATCGTCGTCGAGGACGTGCCGGACGTGGTGCGGCTGAGCGTCGACGTCAAGACCGCGTTCCTGCCGCTGCCGGACCTGCGGGCGCTGCTGGGGGAGATGGAGGCGTTCGTGCTGGAGGCCGCGACGCGACGCCAGCCGGTGGCGTAATCGGCGCGATGGCGGGCACTCACGGCCGGAAACGTCCGCGACTTCCGGCCGGAGGAGGCCACCATGCCCTACATCACCGTCGGGACGGAGAACAACGGCCCGATCGACGTGTACTACGAGGACCACGGCTCGGGGCAGCCGGTGGTGCTGATCCACGGATTCCCGTTCAACGGCGCCACCTGGGAGAAGCTCACGATCCCGCTGCTCGCCGCCGGGCGCCGGGTGATCACGTACGACCGGCGCGGCTTCGGCAACTCGTCGCAGCCGTCGACGGGCTACGACTACGACACGCTCACCGCGGACCTCGACGCGCTGATGACGAAGCTCGACCTGCGCGACGCCGTCCTCGTCGGGCACTCCATGGGCACCGGCGAGGTCACCCGGTACCTCGGCACCCGCGGCTCGCGGCGGGTGAGCCGGGCGGTGCTGCTCGCGCCGCTCGCCCCGTTCCTGCTCAAGACGTCCGACAACCCTGAGGGCGTCGAGGGGAGCCTGTTCGAGGGCTTCCAGGCGGCGATCCTCGACGACCGGTTCGCCTATCTCACCCAGTTCTGCAAGGCGTTCTTCAACTGGGACGAGAACAAGGGCACGAGGGTGAGCGAGGAGGCGTTCCGCGGGCACTGGGACATCGGCGCGCGCGGCTCCGCGAAGGGCACCCACGACTGCGTCAGCGCCTGGCTCACCGACTTCCGGCCCGACCTGCCGCGCATCGACGTGCCGGTGCTCATCGTGCAGGGCGACCAGGACAACGTGCTGCCCTACGCGAAGACCGGCGCCCGGCTCCAGCCGATGCTGCCGGACGCGCGGCTGGTCACCCTGAAGGGCGCGCCGCACGGCATCCCGTGGACCCACCCGCGCGAGGTGGCCCGGGCGACGATGGAGTTCATCGGCGCGACCGCGATGTCGCGCGCCTGACCGTCGCACCGGGGCGGTTTCATGCCTGCGGCGTGAGGCCGCCCCGCCCGCGCCGCCCGGACGCTCGACACCATGGCGGACCGCACGCACGTCGTCGTCACCGATCGCCCGGCGCCCGGTGTCAGGGCCGCCGGGCCGGCCAGGCTGGCGCCGATGATGGGACCGGCCCTCGTCGCCGCCATCGCCTACGTCGACCCCGGCAACGTCGCCACCAACCTGACCGCCGGCGCCACCTCCGGGTACCGCCTCGTCTGGGTCGTCGTCGCCGCCAGCGCGGTCGCGATCCTCGTGCAGTACCAGGCGGCGAAGCTCGGCGTGGCGACCGGCCGGTCCCTGCCGGAGCTGTGCCGGGACCGGTTCCCGCGGTGGGGGCGGCGGGTCCTGTGGCTGCAGGCCGAACTCGTCGTCCTCGCCACCGACCTCGCCGAGTTCGTCGGCGCCGCGATCGGCCTGCGGCTGCTGTTCGGGATGCCGGTCGCCGTGTCCGCGGTCGTCACCGCCGTCGTCTCGCTGCTGCTCCTCGCCCTGCGCCGGCGCGGCCGGACCCGATGGTTCGAGTCGGCGACGGCGGCGGCGCTGCTCCTGATCGGCGCCGGCATCATGTACGACCTCCTCACCGCCGGGCACCAGTCGGCGGGCGGCTTCGCCGCCGGGCTGGTCCCGCGGCTGGACGGCGCCGGGTCGGTGGTCCTGGCCATGGGCATCGTCGGCGCGACCGTCATGCCGCACGCCGTCTACCTGCACTCGGCGCTGTCGAAGCCCGGTGCCCGCGCGAAAGCCGACCCGCGGACCGTCCGGCGGGCGCTCAAGCTCGACTGCGGGATCGCGCTGAGCGCCGCCGCGACCGTCAACGTGTCGATGATCGCGCTCGGCGCCGGCCTCGGCGCGCTGACCGCCGGGGTCTGGACCGGCGACCTGTTCGACGCGCACACCGTTCTCGCCGAGCGGGTCTCCGGGTTCGCGGCGCTCGCGTTCGCGGTGGCGCTGCTGTCGTCCGGGTTCGCGTCCTCCGGCGTCGGCACCCTCGCCGGGGACGTCGTCATGGGCGGGTTCCTCGGCCGGCGCGTCCCCGTGTACCTGCGCCGGCTCGTCACCATGGCGCCGGCGGTGGCGCTGCTGACCGCCGGCACGTCCCTGACGACGCTGCTCGTCGCCAGCCAGGTGGTGCTGTCGTTCGGGGTGCCGGTCGCGCTGTTCCTGCTCATCCACTTCTGCCGCGACCGGGCGCTGATGGGCCCGCTCGTCAACGCCCGCGGCACGACGGCCGCCGCGGCGGTGGCCGCCTCGATCGTCGCCGCCGTCGGCCTGGCCCTGCCGGTGCTGCTGCTCGCCTGACCGGCGAGACCTGACCGGCGACTCGGCCGGCGAGACCCGACCGGCGACTCGGCCGGCGAGACCCGGCCGGCGACTCGGCCGGCGAGACCCGGCCGGCGACTCGGCCGGCGAGACCCGGCCGGCGAAACCGACCGACCCGTCCCGAGCACCGACCACCCGTCACCCGACCAGGAAGGCCTCATCCATGACGCAGACGTTGCCCCAGCCGAAGCGCGGCATCCGCGGCGGCACCGACACCGGACCCCGCAACATCGAGCTCGACCTGCAGAACCCGGACCTGCTCACGCCACCGGCGGAGGACGCGGGCACGATCCCCAACCTGAAGTTCTCGATGTCCATGGCGCACACCAGGATGGAGGAGGGCGGCTGGACCCGCGAGGTCACGCAACGGGAGCTGCCGGTCGCCACCCAGCTCGCCGGCGTCGACATGAAGCTCAACCCGGGCGCGTACCGCGAGATGCACTGGCACAAGCAGTCCGAATGGGCGTACGTGCTGGACGGCAGCTGCCGCATCGGCGCCGTCGACCAGGAGGGCCGCACGTTCCTCGACGACGTCCAGCGCGGCGACCTGTGGTTCTTCCCGAAGGGCGTCCCGCACCACATCCAGGCGCTCGGCGAGGGCGTGGAGTTCCTGCTCGTCTTCGACGACGGCATGTTCTCGGAGAACTCGACGTTCATGATCAGCGACTACTTCGCGCACACGCCGCGCAGCGTCCTGGCGAAGAACTTCGGCTGGTCGCCGGAGCAGCTGGCGAAGCTGCCCGAGCGGGAGAAGTACATCTTCGACGGGCAGGTCCCGTCGGCCCTCGAATCCGACAAGCTGGTCAGCCCGACCGGCGACGTGCCGCGCACGTTCAAGCACCGGATGCTGGCCGAGACCCCGGAACGCTTCAAGGGCGGCTCCGCGCGGGTCGTGGACTCGACCAGGTTCGCGGCGTCGAACGCGATCAGCGCCGCGCTCGTGGAGATCGACCCGGGCGGGATGCGCGAGCTGCACTGGCACACGACCGACGACGAGTGGCAGTACTACATCGCGGGCACCGGCCGGATGGGCGTCTTCGCCGGCTCCGGCATGAACCGCACGTTCAACTACCAGGCCGGCGACGTCGGCTACGTGCCGTTCGCGTACGGGCACTACATCGAGAACACCGGCAAGGAACCGCTGGTGTTCCTGGAGATGTTCCGCAACCCGCGCTTCGAGGACATCTCCGTCAGCCAGTGGATGGCGAACACGCCGCCGGAGGTCGCCGCCGCCACCCTCAACCAGGACCGGGCGACGATCGAGGCGCTGCCGCACACGAAGCCGCGCATCACCCGCTGAGGACGGCCGTGGCGGGCCTTACCGAAGGGCCCGCCACGGCCGGGTCAGATCAGCAGGCGCCCTGGTCCTCCCAGACGCCCCACTGGCCGGTGGTCGTCGGGTTCTCGCCCTGCGTCCACCACTTGGCCCGGTACTTCCGGCCGAGGTGCTGCACGACCGCGTTGCCGCTGTACGCCGTTGCCGCGTTCCACACCGGCAGCGACCCGCAGCCGGTGCCGGTGGAGGTGGACGGCGACGTGGACCGGCTCGGCGACGGTGACGTCGACGGCGACCTCGACGCCGACGGCGAGACGGAGACCGACGTCGACGGGGACGGGCCGGAGCAGACGCCCTGGTCGACCCAGACCGCGTTGGTGCCCGGGGTGTCGCCCTGCGTCCACCACTGCGCCTTCCACGTGTGCCCGTTGTGCGACACCAGGTTCCCGCCGGTGTACACCGTGCCCGCCGCCCACGCCGGGGCGGTGCAGCCGCCCGTCGACGGGTTCGTCGACACGGTGGGGGAGGCGGTCGGCACGGTGCCGCCGCGGGCGTAGTCGGCCGACAGCGCGTAGGTCTGCCCGCCGATGGTGAGCGTGAAGTTCGACGGGCCGGAGATCGGCAGCTGGTAGTTGAGGGTGACCTCGGCCCACGCGCCCGCCGCGATCGCCGGAACCGTCAGCCGGACCCGGTTGTAGTCGCCCTTGAGGCCGCCGACGTTGCTGCCGGTGTGCCCGGTCGACACGGTGGTCAGCGCCCACCCGGACTGCTGGCTGAGGTTGCCCGGCGCGGTGGTCGGGTAGTCGAACTCCAGCGTCGAGCCGGCCGGGATCGCCGCGCCGGTGTTGTTGGTCAGCCGCAGTTCGGGGTTGATCGGGTAGTTGTTGTCGCCGAGCGCGAACCCGCCCATCGACACCCCGACGTTGAGCGTCGCCGTGGGCATCGTGATGTTCGCCTTGCGGGCGCCGTACGGGGCCGCGGTCTTGAACTTGTCGTACAGCAGGTTCGTCAGGGTGTTGCCGATGTAGTACTCGTTGCGGGCCGCGTCCCACGCGTAGTCGCCGGCGAGCTCCCAGATCATGACGCCGCCGATGCCCTTGTTCACCACGTAGTCGGCCTTGGTGCCCAGCGACTGGTCGTCCTCCGTGGACAGGAACACCTGCTTCTGCGCGTTCCACAGCCACGGCGCGACGAGCGCGCTGGAGTAGTTGCGGGTGTAGGTGCCGGTGATCCGGTCCTCCGGGTCGGTCGCCGGGGTCAGCCCGTACGCCTCCAGGTAGTCACCGGTGCGGCCCTCCTGCAGGTTCTTCGCGTGCCACATCGGGTTGGCGCCGGCCGGGACCTCGGCGTTGAGCTCGACGTCGTGCCAGAGGTTGTCGATGCCGACCGCGCCGTTGCCGCACGGGGTGGTCGAGCCGATCGCCCCGCCGGTGCCGGCCGGGCACTTCGTCTGGTCCGGCAGCGCCGCGCGTCCCCAGAGTCCGTTGGTACCGCCGGTGACGCCGCGCCAGCCGCGGGTGTAGTACGGCACGCCGATGTTGATCCGGCCGGACTGCATCGCGCCGCGGAAGTAGTGGTACGCCCAGTCGGTGTTGAGGTAGCCGATGTTGGAGTACGCGCCGTACACGCCGCCCTGGGACAGCTCCGCGTCGTCGCCGTTGTCGTACAGCGCCGCATTCGGCCCGACGAAGTGGTTCCAGGAGCCGTGCAGGTCGTACGACATGATGTTGACGTAGTCGAGGTACTGCAGCGCCTGGTAGGACTCCAGGCCGCGCAGCAGCCACCCGGACGCGGGCGCGGCGACGGTCACCATGTAGTACTTGCCGTCGCTGGCCGCGGCGGCGTCGAGCTTCTCCCGCAGCGTCTTCATCAGCAGGTGGTACGAGGCGTTGAGCCCGGCCCGCTTCGCGTCCGCCTGCGCGAAGTCCAGCGGGTTGCCGGCCTTCGCGTTCGACGTCGGGTACTCGTAGTCGATGTCGACGCCGTCGAAGCCGTACGTGCGCAGGAACGTGACGACCGAGTCGGCGAAGGTGTTGATGCCGGCGACGTTGACGCTGTTGTCGCTGTTGGTCGTCATCCGGTAGAAGCCGCCGGAGTCCATGCGGTCGCCGTTGTCGGCGAAGTAGCCGCCGGTCTCGGCCCAGCCGCCGACGCTGATCAGCGTCTTGACCGCCGGGTGCTGCTTCTTGAACTTGTTGAGCAGGTTGAAGTGGCCGGTGTACGAGTACGCCGGGTCCATCTCCGCGCCGGCGACGCCGGGCCACGTCATGTTCGTCGCCGCGTTGTTCGCCGCCGTGGGGGTGCCGACGGAGATCTTGTTGGCGCCGTCGACGTGCGCGAACGCGTAGTTGACGTGGGTGATCTTGTCCCACGGGATCTGGTTGGCCAGGTACGCGGGCGCGCCGTTCTTGCCCGTACGCC
The DNA here is from genome assembly GCF_040605635.1 of Dactylosporangium sp. NPDC005555. NCBI lineage: Bacteria > Bacillati > Actinomycetota > Actinomycetes > Micromonosporales > Micromonosporaceae > Dactylosporangium > Dactylosporangium sp. NPDC005555. The sequence goes on along the minus strand of NZ_JBEXDG010000007.1, from coordinate 67,850 downwards.
AGCTGGTGAAGTAGCCGATGATCCGCCGGCCGTGGTCGGAGCCCAGGCTCTCCCGGCCGTTGGTGTCGTAGACCTTGCAGTAGGGCACCGTGACGCCCGGGGTCGGGTAGAGCCCGTCCGGACGGCAGGCGGCGTGGTCGACCTCCGCGTTGGCGGTGGTCACGAAGAACGCCGCTGAGGCGGCCACGAGCGCGGCCGTCGCGGCGGACAGGAGATGCAGGGTGCGTCGACGCATGGAACCCTCCGCCAACCGTTAATAAAGTTAACAGTAAAGTGTCCTAGATGTATAGCGGCCATCGACGAGGATGCGCAAGAGCCAGGCTTAACGGCGCCTTAGTACGCGACTTATTTCTGGAAAGCCTGGTAGAGGTTGCGCATCGCGATGATCGAGGACCGGACCTCCTGGAGGAGTTCGGTGGTCGCGAGGGGGCGTCCCCACTCGGTCGTCGCGAGCTCGTCCATGCCGATCGTCTCGATGCCGCAGCCGTAAACCTGCCCCAGGAGCCGGATGGCGTCGCAGTGCTGGAACCGCACGTACGGGTCGTTGGTGACCAGCAGGATCCGGTCCGCCGGGGCAGGGGTGTGGACGTGCTCCACCCAGCCCAGCAGGGAGCAGGCGGTGCTCGCGCGCAGCGGTGGCCGGGTCGACGCGGCGGCGAGCACGTGGACCGCGGGCCGCGGCAAGGACTGCGGCAAGGACTGCGGCCAGATCTGGTGCCACCAGCCGTCGCCGGTGCGCGTCTGCACGGGCTCGGGCAGGTTCAGGAAGCGGCGCAGCGCGGCCGTCATCATGTCGGCCTCGGTCTCCAGGGCGCCGAGGCCGAGGCGGATGCCCTCGCGGTGCTCCCGGTCGTCGCGGTGCCGCAGGCTGCCCAGTCCGGCGACCGTCCCGGCGCTCAGGCCGCCTTCGAGCAGCCGGGCGGTGTAGCCGGCCCGGCCGAGGGTGACCCGGATGCCGCCGCCGAGGATCACCACGTGGTCGTAGCGGTCACGCGCCGGCGCGGTGCCGCCGAGGCCGAGGGTGTGGATGAGCGCCCGGATCCGCGCGTCGTCGGCGCCGTAGCCGACGCGGGCGGTGTCGAACCGTTCCTTCGTCCCGGCGCGGAAGTCCCAGACCTTGGAGAACTCCGCCACCTGGTCCAGCGTCGCGTGCACGGGTCCGGCGGGCACCTCGCCGCCGAAATGCCCGACAAGGTCGCGCATGGCCGCGGAGGTGATCCACGCGGCGATCGAGGCGGTCACGGCTCCCGGGTCCGGCCCGCCGGGCTCGCACGGCGGCAGCGCCAGGGGTTCCGTCACCTTCGGCAGCCTACAAGAGCGGCCCGTCGGTACTGTGAGGTGACGCGACGGTTAAGGAGAACGATGATCTTCATCACGGCGAAGTTCCAGGTCAAGCCCGAGCACGCCGAGCGGTGGCCGGAGATCGCGGCGGACTTCACCACGGCGACCCGCGCCGAGCCGGGCTGCCTGTGGTTCGACTGGTCCCGCAGCCTCGACGACGCCTGCGAGTACGTCCTCGTCGAGGCGTTCCGCGACGGTGACGCCGGCGGGGCGCACGTGCGGTCGGCGCACTTCAAGGAGGCGCAGCGGACCCTGCCGCAGTATCTCGCCGCGACGCCGCGGATCGTCAACGCCACCGTCGAGCAGGACGACTGGTCGCTGCTCGGCGAGCTGGCGGTGCCGTCAGCTCCATAGTGGACGGTCCAGGGTGCGCCGCGTTGATCGACTGCGAGATATCGTGTCGATACGCTCACACCCCGGAGGTGCCCCCGCATGACGACCGCAGCGCTCGCCCGCGGTGCGAACATCACGCTCGACGAGACGTCGGTCCAGGCCCTCGTGGCCTGGCGGGCCGACGTCACCGTCGACCCGTGCGCGCTGCTGGTCGACGAGGGCGGCAAGGTGCGCGGCGACGCGGACTTCGTGTTCTACAACCAGCCGCGGGACGCCTCCGGCGCGGTCGAGCTGCGCACCGACGGCCCGCGCGCGGCGACCTTGGTCGTCGATCTGGCGAAGGTGCCCGCGGACATCGGCAGCGTCGTCATCGCCGGGTCGATGGACGCCGGGACGTTCGACACCGTGCCGGGCCTCGAGATCACCGTGCGGGGGCGGCGCGGGCGGGTCCTCGCGACGTTCCCGGTGCGCGACGTCGAGGCGGTCACCGCGATGGTGTTCGGCGAGTTCTACCGGCGGCAGGGCCGCTGGAAGTTCCGCGCCATCGGGCAGGGCTGGGACTCCGGCCTGGAGGGCCTGGCGACGGCCTACGGCGTGACCGTCTCGTCGGACGACCCCGCTCCGGACCCGGTGCCGGCGCAGCGGGTGCGGGCCGACTGGTATCTCGCGCCCGGCGACCCTTCCCTGCTGCGGTGGTGGAACGGCACCGAATGGACGGTGCAGACAGTGCCGCTGCGCCACGACACGCCCACGGCCTGCGGACGGTGCGGCGGGCCGAAGTACCGCAGCTACGCGGGCGTGCCGTCCACCTGCCGCAGGTGCGCGCCGGAGATCGACGGAGTCCTCACCGTGTGGCGGACCAAGGCGGCCAGGGTCCTGGCGGCCACCGGCACCACCGGCGCGGCCTGGGACGACCTGTGGGCGGAGCTGCGCTACTACCGGGTCCGCGAGGAGGCCGGACGGGAGGCGCTGCGCCCGTCGGCGGTGCACCACCTGCACCGGCTCCTGACGTTCGCCTTCGCCGACGGGATCATCGAGCAGCACGAGATGGACGCGTTCGACGAGGCGGTCCGCGCGCTCGGCGTCGTCGACCCGGCGATCAGCCAGATGCGCCGCAGGCTGCGCCGCGGACTCGAGCTGGGGCTGATCAGCAACGGTGAGGTGCCCCGGGTCACCTCCAGCACCCTGCACCTCGACGCGGACGAGATCCTGCACCTGGAGCTGCCGGCGACGCGGCTGCAGCAGCAGGCGAGGGGCACCAAGCGCAGCAGCGGCCGGCTGATCGTGACGAACGCCAAGCTGCGCTTCGTCGGCGACAGCGCCGGCTCCGACCTCGCCTGGGCCAAGGTCGTCGAGGCGCGCCCCGAATACGGCACGGTCGTCGTCGCGGCCACCACCTCCCGCGGCGGCGGCACCTACGAGGTCGGCGACGCCGAGTACGTCGCCGCCGTCCTCACCGGCGTGCTGAAGATCGCGAAACGCCTCGCCACGGTGCCGACCCAGCGCGACTCCCGCGCGGTCCCGCCGGCCGTGCGGGCCGAGGTGTGGCGCCGCGACGGCGGGGCGTGCGTGGAGTGCCAGGCGACGGAGTATCTGGAGTTCGACCACGTCATCCCGTGGAGCCGCGGCGGCGCGACCAGCGCCGGCAACCTGCAGCTGCTGTGCCGCCGCTGCAACCTCGCCAAGGGCGCCCGGATCTAGACCTTCAGATCGAGCCACGCGGCGAGTTCGCTGATCTCCTGCTTGACGGCCGCTGCTGTCGTTCTTGTGAACGGCTCGTCCTCGTGGACCGCGTTGATCTTCAGGATGCCGGCCTTGCGGTCGGCGGCCGCGTCGAGCTTCCCGACGAGCCGGTCGCCGTGCAGGATCGGCAGCGCGTAGTAGCCCCAGCGCCGTTTCGCGACGGGCTTGTACATCTCCAGGCCGTAGTCGAACCCGAACAGCTCCAGGGCCCGCTTCCGGTCGTGGATCAGCCGGTCGAACGGCGACAGCAGTGCGGTCCTGCCTGTCTCTCCTAGCTGGTCGAGATATGCCGGGTCGACCCGCCACGTGCCCTTCACGCCTTCGACCACCGCCGGCTCGCCGACGTCGCCGACACCCCACGGCTCGATCGGCACCTCCGTCGTCTTCGCCCTGGCGATCCCGAGGGCCCGCAGCCGCCGCTCGGCCCTGCGCTTCGGCGCCTCGTCCGCCGGCACCGGCGGGTCGGCCGGATACACGCGTTCCGCGAGGTCCCACAGCCGGTCGCGGCCCTGCCGCCCGGCGACGGCGACCTCACCCATCGCCGCCATCAGGTCCAGGAGCCGGATGACGTTCTGGTCGTTGGTCCACCCGGTCGACGCCCACGGCACCGCGCACGTGTCCGGGATCGCCCGCGACGGCTGCGCCCCCTCGGCCGCCAGCCGCGCCAGGATGTCCCGCCGGCACGCGTCGTTGGCCCGGATCCACTCCTGATGCCGCGAATACTTGAACGCCCCGGGCGCGTTTTCCCGGCGCAGCGTCATCTCCGCCGTGTACAGCGCCAGGTCCTCCGCCGGCCGGACCGTCGCCGCCAGCTCCACCAGGTCCCGCCGCTTGAGCGCCTCGACGAGGTCGGCCGGCGCGTAGGCGACCCCGATCCGGCTCCACGCCACGAGATCCGCGGTCGGCGCGACGGCCGCCGTCGGGTCGATCTGCAGCAACGTCAGATGCCGCACCACGTCGAGCAGCCCGGTGGGCCGTTCCTGATCGAGCAGCTGCGCCCGGACGGCGATGCGCCGCGCGTCGACGATCGAGAGCCGGTGCGTGGTCATCACCCGAGGCTAACCCTCCCGTCCGGGCAAGGGGATGTGAGGCCCCGGTCCCATCGGTGCGCCAGACCCGTCGAACCGGTCCGGCGCACCGCTGGGACGCGAGCAGGGATCAGCGTTTCATGCCGTGTTCGATGGCTTCGATGATGCGGGGGCGGAGTTCGGCGGCGCTGATGATGTCGTCGACCGAGCCGACCGTGACGGCGCGCTGGATGTTGTGGACGCGGTCGAACTCGGCGGCCACCTCGCCCAGCTTCTCCGCGCGGACCGCGGAGTGGACCTCGGCGAGCTGGGCGTTCAGGGCGGCCCTCTCCGCGCCCGTGGCGGCCGTGACCCGGGACTGCAGGTCCGTGACCCGCGGGTCGGTGGCGGTGCGGTTGTTGACGTCGCCGGTGAAGACGACCGCGGCCGCCGGGGCGCCGCCCAGGACCGACGCGAACGAGCCTTCCAGGGCGAGGACCGTCATGTTCGGGTTGAGGGCCTTGGAGAAGACGACGAACGCGCCGCCGTGGTAGCGGGAGATGACGCAGAAGACGATCGGGCCTTCGAAGTTGACGATGGCGCGGCCGATCTCGGCGCCGTACTCCAGCTGGAGTTTGCGCATCGACTCGGGGGAGCCGTCGAAGCCCGACAGGTTCGCCAGGACGACGAGGGGGCGGTTGCCGGAGGCGGCGTTGATGGCGCGGGCGGTCTTCTTCGAGGAGCGGGGGAAGAGGGTGCCGGCGGTGTACGTGTCGGGGCCGTCGGTGGGAGGGAAACCGCGCCGCGGCACGGAGCGGGACTCGATGCCGATGAGGCAGACGGGCCAGCCGCCGATGTGCACGTCCTGCACGGCGGAGGTCTCGGCGTCGGCCATGCCGGCCCAGCGCTCCAGGACGGGGTGGTCCTGGTCGGACAGGGCGCGCATGACGGACCGGATGTCGAAGGCCTTCTTGCGGTCCGGGTTGTGGGTCGCGGAGAAGATCTGGCCGACGGTGGTGAAGTCGCTGCCGACGATCGCGTGCGGGAAGTCCGACACGTCCCGGTCGAAGGGATCGGCGGTGGCGGCCCTGCGCGGGCCGGTCTCGCCGGGCACGACGTACGTGTGGTCGTAGTGCGCCATGAGGACGTCCCGGGCGGCCGGCAGGTCACGGGCCCAGTACTGCGCCTGGCCGTTGGGTCCCATGACGCGGTCGTAGCCGCCGATGCCGTAGTTGTCCTCGGCGGACACACCGCCGGAGAAGTCCAGGGACTGCTTGCCGGTGAGGACCATCGCCGAGTCGGGGGTCATGACGAGGATGCCCTTGGTGTGCATGAGCATCGTCGCTTCGGCGTTCCAGTACGGCTGGGCGCCGACGTTGATCCCGGCGACCACGATGTTGATCTCGCCGCCGGCCTGGGTGAACGTGACGATCCGCTTGAGGGCGGCGGCGACCCAGTCCATGTTCTCGGTGCCGGAGCTCATCGAGATCTTCGCGCCGGCGGACAGCGCGAACCATTCGAGGGGCACCTGCAGCGCGGCGGCGAGGTCGAGCGCGGCGATGATGCGGGAGCACTCGGGCTCGGCGAGGGCGCCGAGCGCCTTCGTCGGGTCGCCGAGCAGGACGACGCGGGTGACGCCCTCGGGGTGCCGCTCGGTCGGGGTGGTGACGACACCGGCGACGATCGCCGCCGTGTTGCGCCCCCTCGGCCGGTCGACCGGCACGAGCGCGCCGTCGACGAGGTCGTGCTCGACGAACGTGCCGTCCGCGCCGGACAGGAACCCGGTCAGCTCGTACGGGTAGATGTTCCCCCGGCGGGCGGCGCGCAGCACCTTCTGCCGGTAGTCGTCGAGCGGCTGCAACGGCTCCGTCGACGGCTTGTCGACCGACAGCTGCACGCCGCGGCCGTGGTCGAGGGTGATGCGGACCGCGACCTCGCTGAGGTCGCCGGCCGAGTTGCGCTGCCGGGCGATGAACTGGACCTCTTCGAGGCCGGCGCCCGCGGTCGTCGGCAGGATGCGCTGGACGAGCGCGTTGAGCTCGTCGCCGGTCAGCTCGGTCGACGGCCACACGTACATCAGGATCCGGTTGGTGTCGAAGCGCTTGTTCTGCGGGCGCTGCGCCTGGATGTTGCGGATCGCGTCGAGCCCGGCGGTGACCGCGTCCTCGACGGCGGGCAGCGCGACGAGCCGGCCGTCGGCCTCGCGCAGCGGCGTCAGGTCGCGGACCTGGCCCATCGCGATGAGCCGCTCGTCGGCCGGGTTGCTGCGCGCGACCGCCTTGAACAGGTAGATCTCCTCGTCGGCGGACGGCAGCCGGGTGAGGTCGAACTCGCGCAGCCGGTGCAGCTGCAGCCGCTGCGCGATCTGCGGGTGCAGCCCCCGGATGAGCCGGTCCTCGGCGAACGCGCCGTCCGGGTCCGGGCGGAAGGTGAAGTGGTGGTGCATCACGGCGCCGCTGGTGCCCGCGACGGTCGTCGTGATCCGGCGGACCCCGGCCGGCAGCGGCCGCTGCGTCAGCAGCTGCTGCAGGCGCACCGCCATCGCGTCGGCGTCCGGCTGGTCCTCCCAGGTCACGTACAGGTCGGCGACGAGCCCGCTCTCGGCGACCCCGGCCGCGAAGCCGCCGACCGCTTCGAGCGCCGCGGGCAGGGCGGCGATGTCGGCGGCGGTGGTGACGACCCGGACGACCCCGGAGGCGTCGGTGCGGTCCGCGGTGACGAAGCGGCAGCCGGCCGCCTCCCGGGCGGTGACCCCGGACAGGGCGCGGTTGCCGTAGTACCGGCGGGTGAGGACCTCCAGCAGCGCCGTGTGGTCCACGCCGGGCCGGCCGATCCGCTGGCCGATGAGCCGGACGAGCGGTTCGGCGCTGGCGACCATCGCCTGGATGCGCTCGGCGCGGTCCGGCGCGTCCGGGTGCCGGTCGAGGTGGTTCAGGTCGGCGCGGACCGCGGCGTAGACCTTGGCGCGGTTGCGGCGCAGCAGGGGCTGGGCGAACCAGCGGAACACGATACCGCGGGCCAGGTCGGACACGGCGGGGAAGCGGACCTGGGTGGCCTCGATGAGGTGCTCGAGGGCGAGACCGGCGCGCTCGCTGAGCGACCCGGTGGGCGGCCCGAGGGGCGGCGGGCCGGCCAGCCACTGCCGCAGCAGCTCCGACACGACGGCGACGTCGGTGCTCATCCGCTGCTGGGCGAGGAAGATGCGGAAGACCGCGGCCTCCAGCTCCGGGGTGCGGTCGAGCTCGGTGACGCCGTAGTGGCCGAGCGCCTTGCGCAGCTTCGCCTGGAAACCGTCGGTGAGGCCGGCGCGCTCGACGTCGAGGCTCTGCAGATAGCTGTGGAAGTATTCGCGCGGGCTGTGCACGGGGCTGCCGGGCTCGTCCTCGAACTCGCCGCCGGGCTTGTTGCGGCTCAGCTCGGACAGGTCGGCGAACGTGGTGAGCAGGTCGACCTCGCCGGGCAGCGGCCGGCCGCCGAGCTCGGTGCGGGCGGCCACGTAACCGGACAGCAGGCGCCGGCCGTCCTGCGGGTCGACGTCGAAGCCGAGCAGCAGGCTGTGCAGGTCCTGCAGGCCGCGGTGCACCCGGTCGACGGCGGACACGTCGGCAGGCTCCAGCGGCAGGTCGATCTCGACGATCGCGGTCTCGGTGGCCTCGGCGGCGGCGTCGCCGTCGGCGAGGGGCTCCAGGCGCATCAGCGGCGCGCCGGTCTCGACCTGGCTGCCGACCGACACGGGGCATTCGCGGACCCGGGCGCGGAACGGCGCGCGGAGCACCGTCTCCATCTTCATGCTCTCCAGCACGAGGATGGGCGCGCCGGCCTCGACCTCGTCGCCGACGGTGAGCGGGGTCGCGACGACCAGCGCCGGCGCGGGGGAGCGGACGACACCGCCCTCGTCGCGGCTGATCCGGTGGGTGGTGCCCTCGACCTCGACGAGGTGGATCGGGCCGTGGGTGGCGGTGACCAGCCGGAAGCGGTGGCCGTTGACGACGATGCGGCCGCTGTGCGCGTCGAAGCGTTCGATCTCGACGTCGACGGGGTGCACGTCGCCGCCGCCGGAGACGCCGACCCGGTAGCGCCGCTGCCCGATGCGGGCGACGCTCACCCGGTACGCGGCGCCGCGCAGCTTCAGGTCGAGGGGCCGGCCGGTCTCGTGCTGGACCTGGGGGCGCCCGCCGTGCGCGGTGGACAGCAGCCGGTGCCGGCTGATCTCCTCCTCGTCCTGGTAGGCCTCGATCGCGGCGGCGGCGAGGGCGACCGCGGAGTGGCGGTGGCTGACGAGGCGGCCCTCGGCGCGGACCCGGTCGATCCAGCCGGTGTCGGCGCTCGCGTCGATCACCTCGGGCTGGTCGAGCAGGTCGAGCACGAAGCTCTTGTTGGTGGTGCCGCCCTCGATGATGACGGTGGTCTCGGCCATGGCGCGGCGCAGGCGGCCGAGGGCCTCGTCGCGGTTCCGCCCGTACGCGATGATCTTCGCGATCATGGAGTCGAAGTCGGCGGGGATGGTGTCGCCCTCGCTGACGCCGGTGTCGACGCGGATGCCGGGCCCGGCGGGCAGCGCGAGCCGGGCGATGCGGCCGGGTGACGGCGCGAAGTCGCGGTCGGGGTCCTCGGCGTTGAGCCGGGCCTCGACGGCGTGGCCGATCTCGGCCGGCTGCGGGCCTTCGAGGCGGCCGCCGCCGGCGACGTGCAGCTGCAGCTTGACCAGGTCGGTGCCGGTGGTGATCTCGGTGATCGGGTGCTCGACCTGCAGCCGGGTGTTGACCTCGAGGAACGCGAAGAGCCGCTCGCCCGGGTGGTAGAGGAACTCGACGGTGCACGCGCCCCGGTAGCCGACGGCGATGGCGAGCCGCTCCGCGGACGCCTTCAGCTCATCGACCTGCGCGGCGGCCAGGACCGGCGACGCGGACTCCTCGATGATCTTCTGGTTGCGCCGCTGGACGGAGCAGTCGCGGACGCCGAGCGCCCACGCGGTGCCCTGCCCGTCGGCGATGACCTGGACCTCGACGTGCCGGGCGCCGGTGACCAGGCGCTCCAGGAAGACGACGCCGGAGCCGAAGGCGCGCAGCGCTTCCTGGCTGGTGCGCTCGTACGCGTCGGTGAGGTCCTCGGCGGAGGCGACCATGCGGATGCCGCGCCCGCCGCCGCCGGCGGTCGCCTTGAGCATCAGCGGGTAGCCGATCTGCTCACCCGCGCGCAGCGCGTCGTCGAGGGTGGCGACCGCGCCGCGGCTCCACGGCGCGACCGGGACGCCGACCTCCTCGGCGACGAGCTTCGAGCCGATCTTGTCGCCGAGCTTGCGCATCGCCTCGGCGCTCGGGCCGACGAACGTCACGCCGAGCTTTTCGCACAGCTCCGCGAACGTGGGGTCCTCGGCGACGAACCCCCAGCCGACCCAGGCCGCGTCGGCGCGGGTCTCGACGAGGGCCCGCTCCAGGACGGCGTGGTCCAGGTACGGCCGTGCCGACGCGGGACCGAGCGGGTAGGCGATGTCCGCCTCCCGGACGAACGTCGCGGCGCGGTCGGCGTCGGTGTAGAGGGCGACCGTCTCGATCCGCGCCCCGGTTTCGGCGGAGAGATCCCGGACGGCGTGGATGAGCCGCATCGCGGCCTCTCCACGGTTGACGATGGCGACACGCTTGAACACCGGTTGAGCCTCCCAAGAACCAACGGCCCACGCCGCAGAGCGGCCGTGCCGACACACAGCAGGCGACGTCCGGGTCCCGGAGCGCCGCCTGCACCTTGCTACACCCTGCGTGATTACCGCCGAGTACGCCACTGTGCCGCCTCACGCATCCCGGACCCCACGCGTTGTCAGAATCCTACAAACAGACGCTGCGCCAACTCCTAGGAGGAGGGTGACCGGCGTCACTCAAGTATCGCTCGAATGAACGGAGGGTGACCCGGCGTGGTCGTGCGGTCTCCGCCGGCTAGTGGTGCTCCCACATCGCCGCCGACGTCGGGGGTTCGAACTCCTCGAAGACCAGCAGGGTGCGGGTGCTCACCACGCCCGGCATACCCTGGATGACGTCGAGGACCAGGCGGCGCAGGTCCGCGTTGTCCTTGGCGCGCACGAGCAGGATCACGTCGAACTCGCCGCCGACGAGGGCGATGTGCACGACGCCCGGCAGGGCGCGCAGCCGCTCGCCGACCACCCGCCACTCGGCCTGGCGCAGGTTGACCGTCACGTACGCCGACGTGCCCATGCCGGCGGCCACGTGGTCGACGTCGGCGCGGAACCCGCGGATGACGTCCGTGTCCCGCAGCCGCTGCACCCGGGCGTAGGCGTTCGCGCGGGAGATGTGCAGCAGCTCGGCGAGGGTGCGCATCGACATGCGCCCGTCCCGGCTGAGCTCCACCAGGATGCGCCGGTCGATGTCGTCGAGCGGGGCGGCCACCTGTCCAAGCCCCCTTCCTGAACGAGCCTTAAGTCTGGACGTTTGGCATCGTACGGCGGCGGTAACGACTCCATCTTCTCGGTTTGTGCGCGACAGTGGAACGCGAATGGCGCGGGGCCCAGGATTGCGGCATGACGCGTGACCCGAGTCACCTGCTGCCGGGCGACCAACCGGTCGCCCTCATCGACGCGCGCGGCCGGGCCCTCGACCCCGGGGCCTACGCCATGCCCGAAGCCGGAGCCCTCGTCAGGGCGCTGGGCGCGCTGCTCACCGCGCGCCGGCTCAACGACCAGGCGTACGCGCTCGTGCGGCAGGGGCGGCTCGCCGTGTACCCGTCGTCGCACGGGCAGGAGGCGTGCCAGGTCGCCGCGGCACAGGTCCTCGACGACGGCGACTGGCTCTTCCCCACGTACCGCGACACCGTCGCCGCCGTCGGCCGGGGCGTCGACCCCGTCGAGGCGCTCAGCCTGCTCAAGGGCGACTGGCACTGCGGCTACGACCCGTACGAGCACCACGTCGCCCCGCACGCCACGCCCCTGGCGACGCAGCTGCCGCACGCCGTCGGGGTCGCGCACGCCGCCCGCCTGCGCGGCGAGCCGACGGTCGTCATGGCCATGTGCGGCGACGGCGGCACCAGCGAGGGCGACTTCCACGAGGCGCTCAACTTCGCGGCCGTGTTCCGGGCGCCGGTCGTGTTCTTCGTCCAGAACAACGAATACGCGATCAGTGTCCCGCTGTCCCGGCAGACCGCCGCGCCGTCCCTCGCGCACAAGGGCATCGGCTACGGGGTGCCCGGCGAACGCGTCGACGGCAACGACGTCGCCGCCCTGCTGTCGGTCCTCGGCGCCGCCGTCGAGCGGGCCCGCACCGGTGGCGGCCCGCAGCTCGTCGAGGCGCACACGTACCGGATGCAGGCGCACACCAACGCCGACGACGCCACCCGCTACCGGGCCGACGCCGAGGTCGCGGCGTGGGTCGAGCGGGACCCGATCACCCGGCTGCGCGCCCACCTGCTCGACCGGGGCCTCATCGGCGACGAGCAGCTCACGACGTTCACGGAGGAGGCCGAGCGGGTCGCCGCGCACCTGCGCGACGGCCTCAACCGCGACGTCGAACCCGACCCCGCCGACCTGTTCGCGCACGTGTACGCCACGCCGACGCCGCAGCTGCGGGAGCAGGCGGCGCTGGTCGCCGACGAGCTCAGCCGAGAAGGAGCCCCCCGATGACCGCCGTGCGGGAGACGACGCACATGAAGCTGTCGATGGCCCAGGCACTGAACCGGGCGATGCGCGACGCCATGGCCGAGGACCCCACGGTCGTCGTGTTCGGCGAGGACGTCGGCGCGCTCGGCGGCGTCTTCCGCATCACCGACGGCCTCACCGCCGACTTCGGCGAGACCCGCTGCTTCGACACGCCCCTCGCAGAGTCCGGCATCGTCGGCATGGCCGTCGGCATGGCGATGAACGGCATGCGTCCCGTCGTCGAGATGCAGTTCGACGCGTTCGCGTACCCGGCGTTCGAGCAGATCGTCAGCCACGTCGCGAAGATGCGCAACCGCACCCGCGGACGGGTCGCGCTGCCGATGGTCATCCGGGTCCCGTACGCGGGCGGCATCGGCGGCGTCGAGCACCACTGCGACTCGTCGGAGGCCTACTACGCGCACACGCCTGGCCTGCACGTGCTCGCCCCGTCGACGCCGTCGGACGCGTACGCGCTGCTGCGCGCCGCCATCGCCTCGCCCGACCCGGTGATCTTCCTCGAGCCGAAGAAGCTCTACTGGAGCAAGGAGGAGGTGGAGCTGCCGTCCCGGGCGCCGGGCATCGGCACGGCCGTCGTGCGCCGCGACGGCACCGACGCCACCCTCATCGCCTACGGCCCCGCCGTGCCGGTCGCCCTCGAAGCCGCGGAGACCGCCGCGCAGGAGGGCCGCAGCCTGCAGGTGGTCGACGTGCGCTCGATCGTGCCGTTCGACGACGAGACCGTCTGCGCCGCGGTCCGCTCCACCGGGCGGGCCGTCGTCGTCGCCGAGGCCGCCGGGTTCGCCGGGGTCTCCGCGGAGATCGTCGCCCGGGTCACGGAGCGCTGCTTCAACGCCCTCGCCGCCCCGATCCGCCGCGTCGGGGGGTTCGACATCCCGTACCCGCCGCCGAAGCTGGAGCACTTCCAGCTGCCCGGCGTCGACCGGGTCCTCGACGCCGTCGACGACCTGCAGTGGGAGCAGTGATGGCCACGTTCCTGCTGCCCGACCTCGGCGAAGGGCTCACCGAGGCGGAGGTCGTGCGGTGGCTCGTCGCGGAGGGTGACACGGTCGCCGTCGACCAGAGCATCGCCGAGGTGGAGACCGCGAAGTCCCTCGTCGAGGTGCCGTCGCCGTACGCGGGCCGGGTCCAGACCCTGCACGCCGCCCCCGGCACCACCGTCCAGGTCGGCAGCCCCCTCATCTCGATCGCGGCCGAGGACAGGGCACCCGCGGCACCCGCGGCGGTCGCGGCACGGGAGACGTACCGGGAGGAGGAGCGGGCCGGATCGGGCAACGTCCTCATCGGCTACGGCACCTCCGGCGGCCCCGCCACCGGCCGGCACCGCAGGCCCCGCGCCAACGTCCGGCCCGCCGCGCCCGCGTCCCCCGCCGTCGCCGCCCGGCGGGTCCCGCTGGTGATCTCGCCGCTGGTGCGCAACCTCGCCCGCGCCAAGGGCGTGGACCTGCGCACCGTCGACGGCACCGGCGCCGGAGGCGTCATCGTCCGCGCCGACGTCGAGCGGGCCACGACCGTCGCGGTACCGGGGGAGCGGCGCACCGCGCTGAACGGCTTCCGCAGGACCGTGGCGGCGGCGCTGACCCGCAGCCGGGCGGAGATCCCCGAGGCGACCGTCTGGGTCGACGTCGACGCGACGCCCCTGTGGCAGCTGCGGGCGGGCAACCCCGCCGGGCCCGGGCTGATCGCCTACGTGGCGCGGTTCGTGGTCGCCGCCCTGCGCGAGTACCCGGTGTTCAACGCGCGCCTGGACACCGCACGGCAGGAGATCGTCGAGTTCGACCGGATCGACCTCGGCATCGCCGTGCAGGGCGCCCGCGGGCTCGTCGTCCCCGCCGTCGCCGGCGCGGACGCGATGACCACCGCGGAGCTCGACGAGGAGATCCGCGCGCTCACCGCCAGGGCCCGCGAGGGCCGCACCGGTGCGGCGGAGCTGGCGGCGGGGACGTTCACGCTCAACAACTACGGCGCGTTCCGGGTCGACGGCAGCGCCGCCATCATCAACCACCCGCAGGTCGCGATCCTCGGCCTCGGCCGGATCATCGACCGGCCGTGGGTCGTCGACGGCGAGATCCGCGTCCGGAAGATCGCGCAGATGAGCTTCGTGTTCGACCACCGCGTGTGCGACGGCGGGACCGCCGCCGGGTTCATGCGCAGCGTCGCCGACGCCATCGAGGACCCGGCCTCCGTCATCGCCAGGCTGTGACCGCGGTCCTGCTCGACCCGGGGCCGCTGCCCGGCGGTCCCGCGGCCGACGTCGAGCTCGGCCCGCGGCTGCTGCGCGAGGGCACGGCGCCGGAGCTGCTGCGGATCTTCACGCCCGCGCCGACGGCGGCGTTCAGCCGGCGCGACACGCTGCGGCCCGGCTACGCGGCGGCCGTGGAGGCGGTCCGCGCGGCGGGGTTCACGCCGGTGGTCCGGCCCCAGGGCGGCAGCCTGGCGCTGTACCACCGGGGCAGCGTCGTCGTCGACCACGTGTGCCGCACCCCCGGCGCGTCCCTCGGCACGGTCGAACGGTTCCGGCGGTTCGCGGCCCTGCACGTCGCCGTGCTCACCGGCCTCGGCGCGGACGCCAGGATCGGCGCCGTCCCGGGCGAGTACTGCCCCGGTGAGTACAGCGTCAACCTCGGCGGGACCGTCAAGGTCGTCGGCTCCGCGCAGCGTGTCACCAGGGACGGCTGGCTGTTCAGCTCCGTGTTCCAGGTGACCGGCGGGCAGGCGCTGCGGGCGCCGCTGACGGCCGCGTACGCCGCGCTCGGCTACGACTTCGACCCGGCCACCGTGGGTGCCGTCGAGGGCGGTCTGACCGTCGGGGCGCTCACCGCGGCCCTGACGGACGCCTACAGCATGCTGCGGGCCTGACCCAGCGGCCGGACCAGGTCGGTGAGGGCGTCCACGACGCGCCGCTCGACGTCGGCGCTCATCCGGGTGGTCGGCACCGACACGGAGACGGCGTCGGTGGCCGGCGTCGTCAGCGGCACCGCCATCGCGAAGCACATGATGCCCTCCGCGTTCTCCTCCCGGTCGACCGCGTAACCGGTCTCGCGGACCGCGGCGAGGGCCCGGCGCAGGTCGCCGCGGTCGGTGAGGGTGCCCGGCGTGAGCCGCTCCAGGGGCCAGGACAGCATCGCCTCGACATCCGCGTCGGTGTGCTGGGCGAGCAGCGCCTTGCCCAGCGCCGTCGCGTGCGCGGGCAGCCGCCGGCCGACGGCGCTGAACAGCCGCAGCCGGTGCGTCGAGTCGCGCTTCGCGAGATACACGATCCGGTCGCCGTCGATCCGGCCCAGGTGCACGGTCTCGCCCAGCCGCCGGGACAGCTCGTCCAGCACGCCGGCCAGCACCGTGACGCTGTCGTCGCCGTCGAGATAGGCGGCGCCGACCTGCAGGGCGCGCATCCCGAGCCGGAAACGGGTGCCGGTCTCGTCGGCGCGGACCCAGCCGCGGGCGGTCATCGTCCGCAGCAGCCCGTGCAGGCTGCTCTTCGGGATGTCGAGGGCGCGGGCGAGGTCGACGAGCGTCCAGGCGCGCGGCTCGCCGGCGAGGACCTCGAGCACGTCAAGGGTCCGCGCCGAAGACTTGACCGGGGACTGCACGGCGCCACTGTAGCGAACCGCCCCGGCTTCCACTATGTTCACCCACGTGACTGACGTTCAGAATGATGAACAACTCGCCATAGGTCGCGTGGTGCCGGTCGTCGTCCTGGAGGACGCCACCCACGCCGGCGCACTCGGCGACGCCCTGGTCAAGGGCGGCCTGAGGTCCGCCGAGATCACCCTGCGCACCGCCGCCGGACTCGACGCGATCGAGGCCCTCGCCGGCCGCGACGACCTCGTCGTCGGCGCCGGGACGGTGCTCACCGCGCAGCAGGCGGAGCGCGCCATCGCCGCCGGCGCCAGGTTCGTGGTGACGCCCGGGTTCGCGCCCGCGGTCGTCGCCGCCTGCCAGGACGCCGGCGTCCTCGTCGTGCCCGGCGTCGCCACCGCCACCGAGATCCAGATGGCCCTCGACGCGGGCCTGGACCTGGTGAAGTTCTTCCCGGCGCAGCAGCTCGGCGGCGCACCGATGATCAAGGCGCTGTCGGCGCCGTTCCGCGGGGTGCGGTTCATCCCGACGGGCGGCATCACGCCCGAGGTGATGCCCGGCTATCTGGCGCTGCCGTCGGTCCTCGCCGTCGGCGCCAGCTGGATCGTCGCGCCCGAGCTGCTGTCCGAGCGGCGCTGGGACGAGGTCACCGCCCGGGCCGCCGCCGCGGTGGAGGTGGCCGGATGACCCTCACGCCGCGCCCGGCCGCCGACTGCCGCTACGACCTGGTCTCGCTCGGCGAGGTGATGCTGCGCCTCGACCCCGGCGCCGGCCGGGTCCGCACCGCCCGCACCTTCCAGGCGTGGGAGGGCGGAGGGGAATACAACGTCGCCCGCGGCCTGCGCCGCTGCTTCGGCCTGCGGACCGCGGTCGTCACCGCGTTCGCCGACAACGAGATCGGTCGCCTCATCGAGGATCTGATCCTGCAGGGCGGCGTCGACACGTCGCTGGTCCGCTGGGTGCCGTATGACGGGATCGGCCGCGCCGCGCGCAACGGGCTCAACTTCACCGAGCGCGGCTTCGGGGTGCGCGGCGCCGTCGGCACGTCGGACCGGGGTCACACCGCGGCCGGCCAGCTGCGCCCCGACGACGTCGACTGGGACCACCTGTTCGGCACGCTCGGCGTCCGGTGGCTGCACACCGGCGGCATCTACGCCGCGCTGTCGCAGACCGCACCGGAGACCGTCGAGGCCGCGATGACCGCCGCCCGCCGGCACGGCACGATCGTCTCCTACGACCTCAACTACCGGCCGTCGCTGTGGAAGGCGGTCGGCGGCAAGGCGCGTGCCCAGGAGGTGAACCGCCGCCTCGCCGGCCTCGTCGACGTGATGATCGGCAACGAGGAGGACTTCACGGCCTGCCTCGGCTTCGCGGTCCCGGACACCGACATCCACGCGGGCGCCCTCGACGCGGGCAAGTTCAAGTCGATGATCACGGCGGTCGTCGAGGAGTACCCGAACTTCCAGGTGGTCGCGACCACGCTGCGCGCCGTGCACAGCGCCACGGTCAACGACTGGGGCGCGGTGGCCTGGGCGGGCGGCGAGTTCGCGGAGGCGACGCACCGGCCGGCGCTGGAGATCCTCGACCGGGTCGGCGGCGGCGACAGCTTCGCCTCGGGCCTGATCTTCGCCCTGCTCGAACGCGACGGGGGCATCGCCACCGCAGTCGAGTACGGCGCCGCCCACGGCGCCCTCGCCATGACCACCCCGGGCGACACGTCGATGGCCAGCCTCGCCGAGGTCGAGTCCCTCGTCCGCGGCGGCGGCGCCAGAGTCCAGCGCTGAGGTCCAGCGCTGAAGGGTTTCCGACCCCGGCGGGACGGCTCCGCACAGCCGCCCGCCGGGGTTTGCCGGGTGGGCGAGGTCGGTGACCGGGCGGTAGCCGCCCAGGACGGTCAGGGCGTCCCGCCCGGCGTAGCCGTCGCAAAGGCTCACCAGGTGTCCGGGCGGTCGATGTCCTGGACCGGCAGGTAGCCGCCGAGGACCCGCAGGCCGTCCTGCTCGGTGTAGCCGTTGCCCCGGTCGGTGAGGAACAGGTCGACGAGGCACGGCCGCACGAGCATCTCCAGCAGGCCGTCGCCGGTGCGCGCCGCCTGGTAGGGGCCTGCGGCCAGGTCGCCGGTGACCTGCTCCATGCCCGGCGGGGTGCGCTCGGCCCGGACCGTGAGCCACCGGCCGGCGCCGTCGCCGACGATCAGGGTGCCCTCGGCGAAGCCGTCGTGCTCCGGGGTGCCGAGCACCACCGAGCAGCCCAGCACCCGCGCGCCGGCGGGCAGCGCCCGCAGGCTGAAGGGCACCACGCAGCGGCGGGCCTCGTCGAACGTCACCCGGGCCGCCGCCGCGACCGCCTCGCCCTGGTCCGCGGCGTACAGGTCGAGCTGCGCCCACAGGCCGTCGCCGGGCTGCCAGCGCACCGACCACAGCCGCCCCAGGCCGTCGGGTTTCAGGTCGGACCACGCGGTCCCCGGGCGGTCGCCGACGCGCGCGTCGACCGGCGTCGTCGGGCTGCCCGCCACCGGCAGGCGCAGCGGGGCCGCCTGCAGCGCCTCGACGCTGGCGGCGAGCACGATCCTGGCCCGGTTGAGGTATTCGACGCTCTCGGTGCCGTAGCCGGAGCTCCAGGTGGCGTAGTCGGCGCCGCCGATCGCGTCGTCGGCGGCGAAGTGCACGACGCCGGGGTCGGCGCCGACGGCGTCGGGGCGCTCCAGCGCGCCGGGCACCCCGGGGGCCAGGGGCAGGGCGAGCGCGACCGCCGGTGCGGCCGGCACGGCAGGGGGCCGCTGCCACGGCACCGTGGCGGCGAGCGCGACCAGCACGGCGCACACCGCGGCCCCGGCCACCACCCTGCGCCGCAACCGGATCCGCCGTCCGTGGCGGCGGGCGTGGGCGACGATCGGGGCGGGGTCGACGTCGTCGCCGGACCGGGCGTGCAGTGTCGCGGCGAGCCGCCGGTCGAGGTCGGTGCGCATCAGAACCCTCCCGTGAGTGACGCCGACGGCGCGGCGCGGAGCGTTTCGAGGGCCCGTTTCGCATGGGTACGCACGGTGCCCGTGGAGCAGTCGAGGATCTCGGCGATGCGCGCGTCGTCCATGTCCTCGTAGTAGCGCAGCACGATGACGGTGCGCTGCCGGGCGGGCAGCCGCAGGACGAGCCGCCACAGCGCGTCACGGTCGGCGACCTCGGCGGCCTCGTCGGCGGTCGCGGGCCGCTCGGCGACGGTCTCCACGGTGACCTCCCGGCTGCTGCGCCGCCGCCACCACGAGTGGTGGGCGTTGACCAGCATCCGGCGGACGTAGAAGTCCGGCCGGTCGGTGCGGGAGATCCGGCCCCAGCGGGCGTAGGCCTTGGCGAGGACGTCCTGGACCAGGTCCTCGGCCCGGTGCTCGTCGCCGGTGAGCAGCCTGGCGAAGCGGAACAGCGCCGGGGTGCGGGCGAACGCGTACTCCTCGAACGTCACGTCCTAGTAGACGCCGCGAGCCGCCCGCCCCGTAGACACGGGACGGGCGGCTCTTGAAAAGGCGTCTATGCCTGCCGGACGACGACGTTGTCGACGCCGGCCTCGACCAGGCTGGCCGTGGAGGCGTCGGCGGCCTGGACGAGGATCTGGACGCTCTGCCCCGCGAACGGGGTGAGGTCGACGCTGCCGGTCGCCCAGGCCGCGTCCCGGTCGGTGGCGGCGCCCGCGGCGGTGAACAGCACGGTGGTGCCGCTGCCGGTGACCACGCTGACCCGGAAGAAGTCCGCCGACGACGCGTTGCTGCCGTGGCCGAGGTACCACGAGTAGCTCAGCGTCAGCGTCCCGGTGGCCGGCAGCGCGATGCTCGGCGAGCGGACGCTGGTCGTGCCGCCGTCGACGTCGTTCGCACCGGCGCTGGACCCGGCCAGGCGTCCCGTCACCAGGTCGTTGCTGCCGCTGACCGTGGTGCCGAGCTGCTTCGGGCCGCTGGAGTCGGTGGCCTCGGGGTCACCGCGCTCCCACGCGCCGCTGGTCGCCGTGTCGGTCCCGGACGGGTTCACCGTCCAGCCCTTGTTCGTCTCGAAGTCGTCGGACCAGACCGTGGTGCCGGGGCTCGCGCCGCAGTACTGGGCCTCCTTGCCGATGACGCGGTACGGGCAGTCGGCGTACTCGGCGATCTGCAGGCTCGACTCCCGGTTCAGCGCGGTCTGCGCCGCGATGACCTCGTCGGGCGGGTAGAAGCCGCCGCCGCCGCTGCCCGGGTACATCTCGAACGTGTAGGACCAGATGCGCTGGTCGCCCCACATCCAGTCGTCGATCGACCCGTCGGTGATGTACAGGTCGCTGGCCTGCTCCGGGGTGTACCCGTTGGTGCCGGCCATCTGGACGCCGAGCGTGCGGAACGTCGCCTCCTGGTCGGCGTCCAGCCCCGGTGCCGTGTTGGCGGTGGTGTAGCCGAACGGCCAGAGCACGAGCTTGCCGTAGGTGTGGAAGTCGATGTGCGTCTTGATCTGCTGCACCCCGCCGACCCGCCGGCTGAGGACGAAGTCGCGGACCCGCTGGGTCTCCGGCGCGGAGAACGCCGACGGGCCGCGGTAGGTCTCGGAGCTGGTGGTGCCCGACGACCCGCCGCAGCAGCCGAAGTTGTACGACCAGTTGCGGTTGAGGTCGGTGCCGACGTTGCTGCTGCCGGCGTTCGGCTGGCGGTTCTTGCGCCACGACCGGTAGGCGCCGGTGGCGATGTCGTACTCGCCGCCGTCGGGGTTCATGTCCGGCACGATCCAGATCTCGCGCGAGTTGACGACGTTCGTGATCCGCGCGTCGGTGCCGTAGCTGTCGGTGAGCTGCTTGACCAGGTACAGCGCCATCTCGACGGTGAGGTGCTCCCGGGCGTGCTGGTGCGCGGTGTAGATGACCTCGGGCTCGTCCTCGTCGGTCGCGACGTTGTCGGAGATCTTGATGACCGGGATGTCCCGGCCCTCGTAGGACGTGCCGAGGCTGGTCTTGCGCAGGATCGCCGGGTGGTCGGCGACGGCCTGGTTGAGCTCGGCGGTCATCTCCGCGTAGTTGTGGTACATCGAGTCCGCGGACGGGAAGTCGAGGATCGTCGCGGGGCCGCCCGGGGTCGCGGGCCGCAGCGCCCGGGTGACGGTGAAGCCCAGCTGCCGCAGCTTCGCGACCTCCGACGGGGTCGCGGTGATGTCGGCGACGCCGTGGTCGATGCCGTCGATCGCCGCGCCGGTCGCGGCGACCTGGTTGCGCTGGTCGAGGGTGCCGACCCCGCTCACCAGGTAGGGAGCGGACGTCTCGGCCGGCGCCGCGTCGGTCGGCGCGGCGCCGGCCGGGCTGATCGCGGCGAGCACGAGTGCGGCGGTCACCGCGATCGTGAGGGGGATGGTGCGCCTACGGGGGTGGCTCATCAAGCCTCCTTGGGTGGTGGAGGTGAACGAGCTACCAGGTGACCATCCAACCCAAGGTCATATCAACATACGTCTTTTCAATAACGCGGTTCCGCGTTTCGCCGCGTTCCGGCGTTTTGCCGCGCTTCAGCGTTTACCGGCCGCCCACGCCGCCCCGGTCCGGCGGACCTGGCTGCCGGGCCGTCGGGCCGGGCTCGCCGGGAGACGCACCGCCGCCGGCGGCGCGGCGGATGTCGGCGTCGAAGGTGCGGCCGCCGCGCCGGATGATCCAGGCACCGGCGCCGAGGGGCAGCAGCAGCACCGTGAACGCGCCGCGCAGCGACCCCGGCCCGCCGCCGCCGCTGAGCGCGTCGGAGGCGACCCCGACGAGGAACGGCCCGGCCGCGCCGCCGAGGGTCACGACCGCGTTGAGGACCGCGAAGCCCAGGCCGCGCCGGTGTGCGGGGACGACGTCGGCGTTGGCGGCGGTCAGGTTCGGGATCGCCGCGGCGAACCCGGCGTTGGCGATGAAGTACCCGGCGATCTGCACGGGCAGCACCGGCACGAGCGCGGCGACGGCCAGGCCGAGCGCGCCGGCGAACAGGGCGGTGCCGGCGAGGACCATCCGCCAGCCGGGCCGCCGTCCGTGGTAACGGTCGCCGTACCGGCCGCCGACGATCACGCCGAGCACGATGCCGACGCCGCCGACCCCGCCGGCGATCCCGGTCGCGGCCGCCTCCTGCAGGCCGAACTGCCGCTGGTAGAACGTCGGCATCCAGAAGAACAGGCCGCCGAGGCCGAAGAACATGATGGTCAGCCCCGCGACGACCGACCGCAGCGTCGGGATCCGCGCGAGTTGCCGCAGCTGCCGGTGTACGGGCAACGCCTCCTCCGCCGCGCTCGGGGCGACCGGCGGCGCGGTCCCGGCGGCGAGGGCCCCGATCCGGTCGCCGAGCCCGCGGACCGGCTCGCGGACGGTGAGACACAGCACGGCGATGACCGCACCGGGCACGGCGACGAACAGGAACGCGTGCCGCCAGCCGACCGCCTGCGCGAGCGCCCCGCCGACGAGGACCCCGACCGGGAGCCCGACGAAGTACCCGAGGCGTTCCAGGCCGTACGCGCGGGCCCGTCCGCCGGGCGGGAAATAGTCGGCGAGGAGGCTGGACGCGGGCGGGTTGTAGAGCTGCCCCGCCGCCCCGAGCAGCACCCGGATGCCGAACAGCAGCGCGTACGACGTGGCCAGCCCCGTGCCGAGGGTCAGCAGCGCCCACGTGCCGACGACCGCGGCGATGATCCAGTTGCGCCGGCCGGTGTCGGCGAGCCGCCCCGCCGGCAGCAGCAGCACGACGCCCGCGATCGCGCCGGCGGTCGGGATCGCGCCGACCGCCTTGTCGCTGAGCCCGAACTCCTCCTGGATCTGCGGCACGACCCCGGCGAGGAGGTTGTACTCGACCCGGTCGACGAACGCGACGAGCGCCACGCAGATCGCCGGCCACCACCCGAGCGGCGCGGTCCTGCCCGGGTCGACGGCGACCGGAGGCCGCCCGGCGAACGCCTCCACCCGCACGGTCTCGCTCTTGCCCACGGCCGCCTCCTCATTGGGAAACAGTGTTTCCCTTAGGGTCGTGGCGCCACGATATGCGCCGGGCCCGTCCCACCACAAGATCGGCGCTCGCTCGCGTAGTAGCGGTAGAGGAGGTAGACGGACACGGCGCACAGCAGGTGCCAGGCCGCGTGCCCCTGGATCAGCGAGTCCGGGTCGCACAGCCACGCCTTCGCCGCGTTCCAGATCGCGAACGCGGCCAGGATCGACGCGATCGCGCCGTACACGTACGCACGCCGGCCGTCACCGCCGCGCCGCATGAGGCTCACCTCGACGGCCACGGCGGCGACGAGCAGCAGCCCGAACGCGGCGTTGCCCGGGTGCATGACGACGGGCAGCCGCACGTCCCACGCCCCGGCCGCCTCGCAGCAGGCGACCCCGCCCAGGAACACCGCCGCCAGGGTCGGCGTGCCGCCCCGGGTCCGGCGCATCACGGCGTCACCCGCGCCACGATCCCACGTCGGCCGGTGCGGGAGCAGGTCACGCCCGGCGGGTGGACAGCAGTGGCGGCCGGTCTTCAGGCCAGGGCGGGGAACCCGCCGCGGGTCACGGTGACGACGTCGTCGCCGGGGCCTGCGGGTGCGGTGCCGATGTGCAGGTCGTGCGGGCGCGTCAGGTGGTCGCCGTCGCGCCGTCACGGCCGCCGGACGGCGAGGGCGACGGCGAACACGAGGAGCCCGGGCCGGGCGGCGGGTCGCCGCGCGGCCCGGGTGCCCAGGTCCTAGACGCCGGCCTTGGCCAGGTCCGCGGGGGGAGCGGCGGCGACGGCGGTGGTGGGGCTGCCGGGGGCGATCCGCAGGTGCACGGTGGCGCCGGCTTCCAGGCCCAGGGCGAGGAACTCGTTGCGGGTCACGGTGACGATGACCTCCTGACCGGAGGCGGTGGTCACGTCGATGCGGATCTCGAAGCCGATCCGGGTGATGCGCGAGACCGTGCCGGTCACGTCGTCCGGGCCGGCCGGGGTGGTGCCGATCTGCAGGTCGTGCGGGCGGACCAGGTGGTCGCCGAGCTGGGTGACCGGGCCGAGGAAGCGCATGACGAAGTCGTTGGCCGGGCGGTCGTACAGGTCGTCGGGGGAGCCGATCTGCTCGATGCGGCCGTCGTTGATGACGACGATCTCGTCGGCGACCTCGAGGGCCTCCTCCTGGTCGTGGGTGAC
The DNA here is from genome assembly GCF_040605635.1 of Dactylosporangium sp. NPDC005555. Lineage (NCBI taxonomy): Bacteria > Bacillati > Actinomycetota > Actinomycetes > Micromonosporales > Micromonosporaceae > Dactylosporangium > Dactylosporangium sp. NPDC005555. Next base: position 44,071 of record NZ_JBEXDG010000007.1, on the reverse strand, counting down.
GAAGACGGTGGTGACCTCGACCTCGTCGTGCAGGCGGCGCAGCCAGTCGCGCAGCTCCTTGCGGACCTTGGCGTCCAGGGCGCCGAACGGCTCGTCGAGCAGCAGCACCGTCGGCTTGATCGCCAGGGCGCGGGCGAGGGCCATGCGCTGTCGCTGGCCGCCGGAGAGCTGGGCGGGCAGCCGGTCGGCGAACTGGGACAGGTGCACGAGCTTGAGCAGCTCGTCGACGCGGGCCGCGATCTCGTCCTTGGGCCGCTTGCGGATCTGCAGGCCGAAGGCGACGTTGCGGCGCACCGACATGTGCTTGAACGCGGCGTAGTGCTGGAACACGAAGCCGACGTTGCGCTTCTGCGGCGGCAGGTCGGTGGCGTCGACGCCCTCGATCTCGATCCGGCCGGTGTCGGCGCGCTCCAGGCCGGCGATGATGCGCAGCAGTGTGGACTTGCCGCCGCCGGACGGGCCGAGCAGCGCCGTGAGGCGGCCCGACGGGATGCTCACCGACACGTTGTCGAGCGCGACGAAGTCCCCGAAGCGCTTGCCGACCCCTGCGATTTCGATGCTCAACGGTCTTCCTTCGGCCGGAGGACGGATACGACGATGATGCTGGCCACGGCGACGAGCGCGAGGAGGAACGCGGTCGCGTAGGCGCCGCCCTTGTCGAAGTTGAGGTACTTCTCCTCGACGACGAGCGGTGCGGTGCGGGTGAGCCCGAGCACGTTGCCCGACACGATCTTCACCGCGCCGAACTCGCCGAGCGCGCGGGCGAGGCTCAGCACGACGCCGTAGATGATGCCCCACTTGATCGACGGCAGGGTGATGCGGGCGAAGGTCTGCCACGCGTTGGCGCCGAGGCTGCGGGCGGCCTGCTCCTGCTCCTCGCCGACCTCTTCGAGGACCGGCACGACCTCGCGGATGACCAGCGGCAGGGCGACGAAGACGGTGGCCATGACCATGCCGGCCTCGGCGAAGATGATCTGCAGGCCCCAGCTCTCCAGGGTCGGGCCGAACCAGCCGTTGCGGCCGCCGTAGACCAGCACCAGCGACAGGCCGACGACGACCGGCGACACCGACAGCGGCACGTCGAGCAGGGCGTTGAGCAGGCGCTTGCCGGGGAAGCGGTAGCGCACGAGCAGGATCGAGATGCCGACGCCGAAGACGGTGTTGATGATCACGGCGATGATCGCGATCTCCACCGACAGGTGCAGGGCGTGCACGACGTCGGGGTCGGTGAGGATGCCGCGCAGGTCCTCGAAGCCGTTCTTGAACGTGTTCTGGCCGACGAGGTACACCGGCCAGGCCACCAAAAAGAAGAGGTAGGTGACGACGATCAGCCGGACGAGGTAAGCGACCGGGCCGCGCCTGCGGGTCCAGGCCTTGCCGGTGGCCTGCTTCGGGGCCGGTTTTACCAGGGTGTCAGCCACGGCGGACCGTCCTTCGCTGGATCACGTCGAGGATCACGATGACGGCGAACGAGATGACCAGCAGGACCGTGGCGACCGCCGCCGCGTTCTCCAGGTGGTCGTTCTCGATGCTGCTGAAGATGCGCACGGAGGTGACCTCGGTGCGCATCGGGAGGTTGCCCGACAGCAGCACGAGGGAGCCGTACTCGCTGACGCCGCGGGCGAAGGACAGCGCGGCCCCGGCGGTGATGGCCGGGGTGAGGCTGGGCAGGATGATCCGCCAGAAGATCGTGAACCGGCTGGCGCCGAGCGAGGCGGCGGCCTCCTCGACGTCACGGTCGATCTCGGCGAGGACCGGCTGCACGGTCCGCACGATGAACGGCAGCGTGACGAACAGGAAGGCGACGAAGACCGCGACCCGGGTGTTGGCGATGTTGACGCCGAGCGGGCTGGTCGGCCCGTACAGCGACAGCAGCACCAGACCGGCGACGATCGTCGGCAGCGCGAACGGGATGTCGACCAGCACCTCCAGGACACGCTTGCCGAAGAACCGGTCCCGGACCAGCACCCAGGCGATGAGCGTGCCCATGACGACGTTGACCAGCGTGACGCCGATGGAGGTGAACACGGTCAGCTCGATCGACGCGAGGGTCTGCTCGGCGGTGACCGCCTCCCAGAAGCCGCCCCATCCCTCGGATCCGGCGACGGCCACCACCGCGGCGAGGGGGATGAGCACCAGGAGGCTGAACCACAGCATCGCGACCCCGAGCCCGAGGCCGGAGACGCGTGTGAGGGGGTGGCCGGACGCGGCCGACCGGGCCGGCCGGCGGTTGCCCGCCGGCCGGCCCGGTTCGATGGTCGCTGAGGTCACTTGGCTTTGCCCGACGCGGCGATGATCTTGACGATCAGGCCCTCCTTCTCGTCGAAGAACTTCTTGGAGAGCTTCGACCAGCTCTCGAAGTCCTTGTCGACGGTGAGCAGCTTCGTCGGGGCCGGGAAGGGGTTGTTCGGGTCGACCGCGCCCTCGACGCCCTTGGTGTCCACGCCCTGGACGATCGGGCGGAAGCCCTTGAGCGCGAACTGGCGCTGACCGGCCGGGCTCAGCACGAACTCCAGCCACTCCTTCGCCTTCGGGTCGGCGTTGGTGAGGATCGCGCCCGGGTTCTCGATGAGGATGGTGGTGTCCGGGTAGACCCAGTCGAGCTTCTCGCCGCTCTGCCGGGCCAGGATCGCCTCGTTCTCGTAGGCGAGCAGGACGTCGCCGGTGCCGCCGATGAAGGCGGTGGTGGCGTCGCGGCCGCTGCCGGGCAGCGCGACGACGTTGGCGAAGAGCTTGGCGAGGTATTCGCCGGCCTGCGCGTCGGTGCCGCCGTTGGCGGCGATGTGGCCCCACGCGGCCAGGGCGTTCCAGCGGGCCGCGCCGGAGGAGGCCGGGTTCGGGGTGACGATGCCGACGCCGGGCTTGATCAGGTCGTCCCAGCCCTTGATGTTCTTCGGGTTGCCGGGGCGCACCGCGAGGACCACGACGGAGGAGGACACGATGCCCTTGTTCGGGCCCTGGTTCCAGCTCGGGTCGACCAGCTTGGCGTCGACCAGGCGGGTCACGTCGCTGGACACCGAGAAGTGCACGTAGTCGGCCTTGAGGCCGGCGACGACCGCGCGGCTCTGGTCGCCGGAGGCGCCGTAGGAGGTCTGGAACTTCACGCCCTTGCCGGCGGGGGTCTTGTTCCACTCCGCGGCGATGGCCTTGTTGGCGGCCTCAGGCACCGCGAAGCCGACGATGTTGAGCGTGGTCGACGAGCCGCCGGCACCGGCGTCGTCCTTCTTGGTGGTCCCCGCGCACGCCGACAGCACCAGGCCGGCGGCGAGCATGAGAGCGGCGGTCGCTCTGATGGGGTGCTTCATGGGGAACCTGTCCTCCTGGGGTCGGCAGTGCGCATAGGGGTCGTGCGTTCGGTGTCGATGTCGAGGTCGGCGAGCAGGTCGGCGAGGGTGGCCTTGTCGACGATCGTGTTGACCGCGGTGTCGACGGACAGCCAGACCTTGCGCAACCCGCGCCCCACCCCGTCGTACGTGGCCTGGTCGGTGGGCAGGCCCCGCACGGTGGTCAGTGCGCCGTTCATGGCGCGGAGGATCTCGCCGACCGTGATGGCTGACGCCGGTCGGGCGAGGCCGTATCCCCGCTCCGTGCCGCGGTGGCTGTGCACGAGCCCGACGCGGCGAAGTTCGAGAAGGACCGTCTGCAGTGAGCCGATGGACATCCGTTCGTTCTGCGCCAGCTCCGAGGCCGTGATCCGGCCCGGCTCCGCCGCGGCGATCGCGAGCATCGCCCGGATCGCGTAGTCGGCGCGGACAGAGATGTGCACTCGGATCAGGTCCCCCGCTGTGCTGGCATTGCCTATCTTGTCTAGTTAGTAGGTAGGATTAGAATAGTTGCGGGACGCCCGGTGTCAAGACGTGTGGGTTGCGTTACATCGACCGGGGGTCAGGGGCGCTGGGCGCGCTCGCCGGCCATCCGCACCAGGACAGGGTCGATGACCTGCGGATCGGCGCCGGCCAGCTGCCGCACGAGCGCCGCCCCGGTGTCCCGCGCCACGACGACGGTCAGCCCCGTCGACGCGAACTGCGCGGGCGCGAGCCGGATGCCGTCGGAGCGCACCCCGTCGGTGGTGAGCACCACGACACAGCCCACGCCGACGCCGGCGGTGCCCCAGCCGGTCGCGTCGACCCTGCGGGCGAGCTCCTTGAGCCGGATGTCGACCGAGGTGTTGGGCCGCCCGTCGGCGAACACCCGGCAGGGGTGCCCGTCGGCGGGGTTCAGCTCGTACGTGCCGGGGCGCACACCGTCGAGCACGGCGAGCAGCACCACGCTGCGGTCGCACACCACCACGAATCGCACGGCCCCGCCCTGCCCGCCCTCCTGCCCGCCCTGCTGCCAGGGCATCGCCCGGGCGGCGGGCAGCGGGCCGAGCACGTCGTCGAGCCAGTCCGGCGGGTGGCTGTCGTCGAGCCAGTACCGGTCGCGGAACCGCTCGAACAGCTGCCCGCGCTCCTGGTTGGCCCGCGCGGTCTCCGACTGGGCCATGTCCTGCCGGGCGTAGCGCTCGATCTCGTGCGTCGCGGTGACCTGCCCGCCGAACGCGACGAGGGTGAACAGGAGCATCACGATCCCGGTGAACGGATGCTCGCCGATGCGCGACAGCGCGAACAGGCACGGCACCGCGTAGCAGACGAGGGTCGCCGCGGCGGCCGGGCCGAACAGCTTCGCCGTGCCCAGCGCCCGGCGCACCACCACGGCCGCGCCGAGCGGCACCGCGAGGAGCAGCGCGCTGCCCCACCAGGGCCAGTCCACCAGCGCCAGCACGCCGAGGCCGCCGGCGAGCGCGGCCAGCCCCGCGGCGATGTTGCGGCCCAGGTCCGGGTCGGTGGCCGGCGGCTCGATCAGCCGCGGCCGGACCGCCGCGGAGCCGGCGGAGGGCGGCAGCCGTTTCGTCGGGGGCGGCGCCTGCGCCGCGAACGCGGAGGTGATGAGGTCCGCGGCGCGCAGCAGGTCATCGCGCAGCCGCCGGGCGGACTCCTGCCGGTCCGCCGGGTCGGGCGACAGGGCCCGCCGCAGCACCGCGGCGACCGGCTCGGGGACGGCGTCCAGGTCGTGGTCCTGCCGGGGCGGCGCGCCGGTCAGCAGCGTGTGCAGCGTCGCGCCCAGGGAGTAGAGATCCGAGGCGACGCTCTCCGGCTGCCCGGCGTGGACCTCCGGCGCCGTGTACCCGAGGGTGCCCAGCCGGGCCGTGGCGGTGAAGCGGCCGTCGTCGCGGTAGATCGCGGAGATGCCGAAATCGGAGAGGACCGCGGTGCCGTCGGTGGTGAGCAGGATGTTGCCCGGCTTGATGTCGCGGTGCAGGATGCGCACCGCGGCCTCGTGCGTGTGGGTGAGCGCCTCGGCGACCTCCGCGCCGATGCGCAGCGCGTCGCGCACCGGCAGCGTCCGGTCCACCGCGAGGCGGTCCGCGACCGAGCCGGCGTAGAGGTCCATGACGACATATCCGGGGCCGTCGGCGGTGAAGTCGGCCTCCAGCAGGCGCGCCACGTGCGGGCGGCCCTGCAGCGCCTGCAGTGCCTGGACCTCGCGCAGGAACCGCCGCCGGTCGGCGTCGTCGAGGTCCCGCCGGTAGACCTTGATGGCGACGGCGGAACCGTCCATGGTCGCCTTGCGCGCCCGATACACGTGCGCCTGACCGCCCCGCGCGCTGATCACGGTGAGGTCGCGGTAACCACGGATCTGCGGGGCGGTGACCATGGGGCCTCCCGGATGGCAGGACTGCGGCGAGTCTAACCGCCGCCCCATCGACCGCCGGCGGTTTTGCCGACCGTCCTCACACGATCTGCCACCCTCGGCCCCGTTGTGCGGCCTGCGCCCGATTGGCCGGGAAGCGGCCCGCTGTTCATCTGTTGCATGTCTGGCGCAGCCATTTCGCGATGCAATTCTTCATTCGCCGGTAAAAAGCTCACTGTTTCGCAGTGGCGCAGGTCAAATCGGTGAATTACGTCGTTCGGCGAACATGCAATGGGCCGAATGGTCACCCATTGCTCAGGTAATGAGTATTGCGCCGGCACGATTCATCCGTCGTTCATTGATGTACTACTCGGCAGTAGTTCATAACTGCGAAAGTCGGCGCCGCATTCAACTTCGAGTGCAAGGCGGAAAGGTCACGGAATGCAGATCAGCAAGGTCGGGCTGGGGGTGGCGGGGGTAGCGGTGCTCCTGCTCACCCAGGCCACCGCAGCGCACGCGGATGTCGCCGCACAAGGCGCTGACATCGTGGGTATCGGTTCCGACACCATCCAGTACGCGGCCGACTTCCTCGCCGACGGCGACTACCAGGGCAACCCCGGCTTCAACGCCGCGGGCGCCCGGGTGTTCAGCTTCGACGCGACCGGCGACGCCAGCGGCAAGCTCACGGCGGGTGCCACCGTCGTGCTGCGTGGCGGCAACTTCCCGGTCACCCGGCCCAACGGCTCCGGCGGTGGTCTGACGTACTTCACGCAGACCGACACCGGCGCCACCAAGAAGGTCCAGTTCGTCCGCAGCTCCCGCAAGCCCTCCAAGGCCGAGGACGACCGCGCGGTCGCCAACGGCTGGGGTGGCCTGCGCTGCTACCAGCTCGGCCTCGACGGTCTGAAGATCGCCGTGTCCAAGCTGACCGCGACGAACGCCGGCACCAGCGGCATCAGCGCCGCCGACCTCAAGAAGATCTACAGCAGCCCGCCGCAGATCACCACCTGGGGTCAGGTCGCCGGGTACAACGGTCCGAACCCGGGCGCCACGATCGTCCCGATCCTGCCGCCCGCCACGTCCGGCACCGAGCAGTTCTTCATCGCCCAGATCGGTCTGACCGAGGCCCAGGTGCGCACCACCGCCGAGGGTCTCGTCCGCGCCGAGGAGCACGACCCGTCGGTCGTCCAGAGCAACGCGAATGCCATCGCGCCGTTCTCGACCGCCCGCCTGGTCATGATCCACAACGGGTACTTCAACAACGGCACCGCGCAGGACCCGATCACCCTGCAGTCCGGCGGTTCCGCGTTCGACGTGACCCGCCCGGTCTACTTCATCGTGCGCAACAGCGAGATCAACAGCTCGTGGAACAAGGCGCTGTTCGCACCGGGTGGCTTCCTGTCGCAGTCCTTCCTCGCTCAGCCCCTGATCGAGGACGCGGCCGGCTTCACGTACCAGTACGCCGACGCGGGTCTCTGCCACACCGCCTGATCCGGGCTCACCGGGTCAGGCGAGCACCACATCATCTCCTTCGAAATTGGAGTCCCAGTTGAAGATTCGCTCAAGGTCCCTGACGGTCGGGGCGGCAGCCCTGGCTGTCGCGGCCAGCGTTCTGGTGGGGGGAGGTGTCGCCCACGCGGCGGTGACCCCGGGCTTCGAGCCCGACCCCAACGCGATCGGCGCCATCACCCTGTACAACGCCAGCGGCGCCGTCATCACCGGCGGTAGCCTCACCGCCAGCCCGATGGTGGCGTTCGCGGCGGCCTCCGGCGCGGGTCGGACCGGGGACACGAGGGCCTTCCTCCGGGTAGCTACCCCGAAGGCGGCCACGCCGACCGACCAGTTCCTCTCGGCCGTCGTCACCAACACCACCAATTTCCCGAACACGGGCGCCCCGGCGCCGCTCAACGCCCTGACGACCCCGCTCGTCAGCGCCACGGCCGGCACCTCCCTGGCGTCGTACATCGCGAGCAACCCCAACACCGAGACGGCCGCGAACCTGGCGAACATCTACCAGCTCCGCCTGATCACGACCGCTCCCGGCCAGTCCCCGGACGTGAACTACTTCCGCGTGGACATCCAGGTCGACACCGCCGCCGGCACGTGGACGGTCGTCCACCCGGCTTCGGCGACGGCCACCACGACCACGCTGACCGCCAGCCCGGTCAGCCCGGTCAACAGTGGCACCGCGGTCACCCTGACCGCGAAGGTCACCCCGGCCAACACCGCCGGTTCCGTGCGCTTCTTCGACGGCGCCACGGACCTCGGTGCGGGCACGTACAACCCGGCGACCGGCAACGCGACCATCAGCGTCACGCCGACCGTCGGCAGTCACTCGCTCACCGCGGTGTTCTCCCCGAGTGACACCTCCGCCTTCACCGGTTCCACCTCCACGGCGCTGCCCTTCACCGTGAACGCTCCGGGCACGCCGACCACCACCACGCTGACCACGAACCCGCCCAGCGGGACCGCGGCCGGCAGCGGTGGCTCCCTCGACGTGACACTCTCGGCGAGCGTGGCCCCGGTCGGCACCGCCGGCTCGGTCCACTTCTTCGACGGCGCCACCGACCTGGGCGCGGGCACCTACGACGCCGCCACCGGTGTGGCGACGCTCGTGAAGTCCCTGGCCACGGGCAACCACCTGCTCATCGCGACGTTCACCCCGAGCGTCGGCGGCTTCCAGTCGTCGTCCTCGGCGATCCTGAACTACGCGGTGGTCGGTGCGAACTCGGCGGCCGTGCCGCTCGACGCGCAGAACGACACCGACCCGTTCGCGGGTGCTCTGGTCCTCCAGGTCGCGGCGGGCACCGCCGTGCACCTGACCCAGATCCCGGTGAACGACCCGAACGGTCACCCCGCGCAGGCGACCGACCCGACGGGTCACCGTCACGCCTGGGTGTTCACGGGCAACTTGACCGGTGTTTCGGTCAACGACACCCGTCCCACCCAGGACGGCTGGACGCTCAACGGGCAGGCCGCCGACTTCCACAACGGCCCGACCGTGGTGCCCGCCGCCAACCTCGGCTGGATCCCGGCTGCCAGCGGCGGCGACGCCGAGGGCACCGTGGCCGCCGGCACGGCGGTCGACTCGAAGCTCAAGACGGCCACCAGCAACGGTCTGCAGACCAGCAGCCAGTTCGCGAAGGCCGCCGCGGGCAACGGTCTCGGCACGAAGAACCTCACGTCCGCTCTGGAGCTCCGGATCCCGGACACGTCCCCGACCGGTCTCTACACCAGCACCCTCACGCTGACCCTGGTCAGCCCCTGACGGTGCGATAACCGCAAACGCCAGGTCGGCCCGGGCGAACCCGGGCCGGCCTGCGCCATCTGCCGAAGACGATGACGAAGACGGACGGAAACCAGCTCATGAGACGCTTTTTCGCACTGGTCGCGGCAGCCGCCGTCGCCGCGGTGCTCACCCCCGCCGCCGCGCACGCCGAGCCCGTCCAGCCGGTGGACGACGGCAACCGCGCCTGGTCGCTGCGGCCCGGCACACCCGAGGGCAAGCCGGACAAGCGCACCCACTACACGCTGCAGGGCACGCCCGGCGCGGCAGTGGAAGAGAAGGTGCTGGTCACCAACAGCAGCAAGGTCACCGCCTCGTTCGTCATCTACGGCACCGACGCGTTCAACACCGCGACCGGCGCGTTCGACCTGCTGCCGGCCGCGCAGAAGCCCACCGACATCGGCTCGTGGATGCAGTTCCCGGCCTCGACGATCACCATCGACGCCGGCGCCACCGTCGCCGTGCCGTTCAAGATCGCGGTCCCGGCGAACGCGACCCCCGGTGACCACGCCGGCGGCGTCGTGGTGTCCCTCGCCACCGGCACCGACGTGAAGGTCGACACCCGCGTCGCTGTCCGGCTCTACCTCAGGATCGCCGGGCTGCTGCGTCCCATCCTCGCAGTGACCAAGGTCGAGGCCGACTACGCGGGCGTGACCGACCCGTTCGGCACCGGCACGGTGTCCGTCACCTACACGGCCGAGAACACCGGCAACATCCGGCTGCAGAGCCGCGCGAAGCTGGTCGTGAAGTCCGCGCTCACCGGCATCACCCTCGCCGAGCGGAAGCTGCCCGACCTGGCCGAGCTCCTGCCCGGTCAGCGGGTGCCGCACGAGGCCGACGTCACCGGCGTGTTCCCCGCCGGACCGCTGACCGTGCGGATCGAGCTCGAGCCGTTCGGCGACCCGGAGCAGCCCGTCGGCCAGGCCGTGCCCCGGGCCGAGGGGCACACGACGATCTGGGCGTTCCCGTGGCTGCTGCTGCTCGCGATCCTCATCCTCGGCACCGGCGCAGGCTTCCTGGTGCGCCGCTGGCTGATCCGCCGCCGGCAGGCCCGCGCCGACGCCGCCGCGCTGGAGCGCCGCCGCGAGCGCAAGGCCGCCGCGAAGGACGCCGCGGCCAAGGAGGCCGCCGCGAAGGAGTCGAAGGCCGGAGCGTCCGCATGACCCGGGCACCACGGCTCCTCCGGTCGCTGTTCGCCGCGTCGGTACTGGCGGCGACGACCACCGCCTGCACGGCCGCGCACGCCGAGACGGTGCCGTACACCGACAGCCGCTCGACGGGCGGGATCGTGTTCTACGACAAGGACGGCAAGGCGGTCACGTCCGGCAGCACCACCGACAGGCCGTTCGTGGCGAAGGCCGTCGGGCAGGCCAGGGCGCCCGAGCCCTACGACAGGGACGGCCGCAAGGCGACGCTGCTGGCGTTCCTGCCGCGCAAGGACGCCGACCCGACGCAGTGGCACGGCCGGTTCATGACCGGCGCCAGCGCCTACCCCGACGCCGCCCACCCGACCGTCGTGTCGCCCGCGGAGGCCGGCTCCCTCGCGGAGTTCCTCGAGGTGTACCCGACCCAGTGGAACGGCCTCGTCCAGCTGCGCATCTACCTCGGCGTCCCCGGCGAGGCGACGCTGACGACCAGCTACACCAGCGCCGACATCAAGGTCACCGGCGGCACCTGGACCGTGGTCCGGGCCGGCACGACCGGCGCGCTCGGTGCGGCGGGCGCGTTCGGCGCGGCCGCGATGGCCCGCGAGGACGGCTCGGCCGGGGTGCCGATCGAGGTGCGGGTCGGCGGCAGCAACAGCCCCAGCCCGTCGCCGACCGGTGGTGGCGGCGGCGGTCCGCTGCCGCGCACCGGCACCGACGTGATGACTCTCGCCGCCGGCGGCCTGCTGCTGGTCGGCGCGGGCGTCGCCGCGGTCCTGCTCGGCCGGCGCCGCCGCGCTGTCACCACCACCGCCGCCCGCACCGAGGAAGTGGCCGAATGACCACCACGCCGACCGAGGAGTCCTACCCCTACGGGCAGGAGCCGCCGCCGCAGTACGCGCCGGGATGGGCGAAACCGGAGCCGGACACGCTGACCCAGGACACCGTGCCGCAGTACCACGGGCTCATCCCCGCGCCGAGGCATCCGGGCCACGAGGGGCCGCGGGCCACGCCGCCGGCCCTGCCGCTCGCCACGCTCGACGCGCGGGCGATCTCCGCCTGGTTCGGCGCCCGCAAGGTCCTGGACCGGGTGTCGCTGACGATGCAGCCCGGCCGGGTCACCGCGCTCATCGGCCCGTCCGGCTGCGGCAAGTCGACGTTCCTGCGGATCCTCAACCGGATGCACGAGCTGGTGCCGTCGGCGCAGCTCGCCGGCGAGGTGCTGCTCGACGGCGTCGACATCTACGACACCGGCCGCCGCCTCACCGACGCCCGCCGCCAGATCGGCATGGTGTTCCAGAAGCCGAACCCCTTCCCCACGATGAGCATCTACGACAACGTCGTCGCCGGGCTCAAGCTCACCGGCGTGAAGGTCCGCCGGTCCGACAAGGACGACCTGGTCGAGGAGTGCCTGATCAAGGGCGGCCTGTGGCGGGAGGTCAAGGACCGGCTGCGCTCGCCCGGCGGCGCGCTGTCCGGCGGCCAGCAGCAGCGGCTGTGCATCGCCCGCTCACTCGCCATCCGCCCGCGGGTGCTGCTGATGGACGAGCCGTGCTCCGCGCTCGACCCGACCTCCACCCGGGTCATCGAGGAGACGATCGCCGAGCTCGCCGCCGAGGTCACGATCGTCATCGTCACGCACAACATGCAGCAGGCGCACCGCGTCTCGCAGCAGTGCGCGTTCTTCCTCGCCGAGCACGGCACGCCCGGCGCGATCGTGGAGAGCGGCGAGACCGAGCAGATGTTCGGCGCGCCCGTCGACCAGCGCACCTCCGACTACGTCAACGGCCGGTTCGGATGAGCGGCGTGAGCGGGCCTGCGGTACAGGAGCAGGAGGACACACCGCGGTCCCTGGCGTCGGCGCGGTCGGTGCAGGACCAGGTCTTCCGTGGCGGGTCGCGGGGCGTCGCCATCCTGGTGACCGTCATCTTCGGCGCGATCGGCTTCTTCCTGGCGCTGCAGTCGGTCCCGACGCTGGAGCACTACGGCTGGGCGTTCTTCACCGAGAACGACTGGCTGCCCGAGCGCGACACCGTCGGCTTGTCGGCGGTGCTGCTCGGCACGCTGCTGGTGAGCCTGATCGCGATGTTCACCGCGTTCCCGCTCGCCCTGTCGTGCGCGCTGTACATCACCGAGTACGCCACGCCGGGGCTGCGCAAGTCCCTGGTGGCGATGGTCGACCTGATGGCGGCCGTGCCGAGCATCATCTACGGGCTGTGGGGCGTCTTCCTGTTCGGCCCGCAGCTGATCCCGGTCGCGCACTGGCTGCACCAGAACCTGGGGTTCATCCCGTTCTTCGAGGTGCGCACGGACCCGGACGCGCCGGTCTGGGCGCAGTCGCAGTACACCCAGTCCGCGTTCACCGCCGGGCTGGTCGTCGCGATGATGGTCATCCCGATCGCGTCCGCGGTGATGCAGGACGTGTTCGCCCAGGCGCCCGTCGGCGAGCGGGAGGCGGCCCTCGCGCTCGGCGCGACCCGCTGGGGCATGATCCGCACCGTCGTGCTGCCGTTCGGCCGGGGCGGCATCGTCGGCGGCACGATGCTCGGGCTCGGCCGCGCGCTCGGCGAGACCGTCGCCGTGCTGATGACCATCAGCTTCGCGTTCGACCTCAAGATCCGGGTGCTGGAGAACGGCACGATCACCGTGTCGTCGCTCATCGCCAACCGCTTCGGCGAGGCGACCTCGGCCCAGCTCGCGGCGCTGCTGGCGGCGGGCTTCGTCCTCTTCGTCATCACGGTGGTCGTCAACACGATCGCCGCGATCATCGTCAGCCGCGGCCGCAGCGGCGCGTCGACCGAGATCTAGCCCACCGAGATCCAGCCACAGGGAGGAGCGTGACCATGACGAGCACGACCGCGACCCGTACACCGGCCGCCGCGACCACCACGAGAGCTCCTGCCCCGCCGGAGACACCCGCTCCTGAGCGCCCCCGCCGGTTGCGGGGACGCACGCTGGACGACAAGCTCAGCCTCATCGGCGCGGCGGCCGGCTCGCTCGCGCTGACCTGGGTCCTCTACGGCAAGATCCTGCCGTTCTCCGGGACGCTCGGGTTCATCATCGTCTGGTACATCGTGTTCCTGCTGATGTACGCGACCGTCACCAGCCTGTCGAGCCCGCGGCCCGTCGTCGTCGACCGGCTCGCCGGCGCCATGGTCCAGGCGGGCGCGGCCGTCGTCGCCGTCGCGCTGCTGTCGACCGTGTTCTACACCTACATCCGCGGCCTGCCGGTGGCGCTGCACCTGAACTTCCTGGTCAAGGACATGAGCGGGGTGCGGCCGACCGCGCCGCTGGACGAGGGCGGCATCCTGCACGCGCTCGTCGGCTCGTTCATCGAGGTCGGCATCGCGCTCGTGATCTCCCTGCCGCTCGGCCTGGTGACCGCGGTCTACATGGTCGAGGTCGGCGGGCGGCTGTCCAGGGTCGTGCGGACGATCGTCGAGGCGATGACCGCGGTGCCGGACATCCTCGCCGGCCTGTTCGTCTACACCGCGCTCGTGGTCGCCTTCGGGTTCCCGAAGTCCGGTTTCGCCGCGGGCCTGGCGATCGCCGTGACCATGGTGCCGATCATCGCCCGGACGTCCGACGTGGTGCTGCGGGTCGTCCCCGGTGGCCTGCGCGAGGCCGGTCTGGCGCTCGGCGCGTCGCAGTGGCAGGTGGTCCGCCACGTCGTGCTGCCGACGGCCCGCCCGGGTCTGGCCACCGCGGTCATCCTCGGCGTCGCCCGCGGCATCGGCGAGACCGCGCCCGTGCTGATCGTCTCCGGCGCCTCGACGTTCCTCAACTTCAACCCGATCGAGAACACGATGAACTCGCTGCCGCTGTACATCTTCGTCGGCGTCCGAAGTGGACAGGAGACGTTCATCGACCGTGGGTTCGGCGCCGCGGCCGTCCTGCTCACGGTGGTGCTGATCCTCTTCGCCGTGGCCCGCTGGCTCGCCCGGCCGAAGGTGTGATCCCGATGCGACCGACCACCGACCGTCACAGAATCAGACGAGGAACAATCGTGCAGACTCCCGCCACCGTTGGTCAGCGGACCGCCATCGCGGCCGTGCTGGCGCTGGTCCTGAGCATGATCGCGCCGGCCACCCCGGCCGCGGCCGCCGGCCACGCCCGCATCACCGGCACCGGATCGTCCTGGAGCGCCAACGCCCTCAACCAGTGGGTGGCCGACGTCCGGAAGCAGAACCTGCAGGTCGACTTCACCGCGACCGGCTCGGCGACCGGCCGGAAGGACTTCGCCGCGGTCGCCAACGACTTCGCGATCTCCGACATCGGCTTCCGCGGCACCGACCCGACGACCGGGCAGCGCGACGACGCGCAGGGCCGGCCGTTCGCCTACCTGCCGATCGTCGCCGGCGGCACCGCGTTCGTCTACCAGGTGCGGGTCGGTGGCCAGCTGGTGCGCAACATCCGGCTGTCGGGGCTGACCCTCGCCAAGATCTTCCTGGGCCAGATCACCAACTGGAACGACGCGCAGATCACCGCCGACAACAACGGCCGGAAGCTGCCGTCCCTGCCGATCATCGTCGTCGTGCACTCCGAGGGCTCCGGCTCCACGGCGCAGTTCACGTCCTACCTCGCCAAGCAGTACCCGGACCTGTGGCGCACCTACAGCGGCCTGTCGGAGTTCACCGAGTACTTCCCGCCCAAGCCCGTGAGCGGCGACCGCAAGCCGGTCGTCTCGGTCAACGGCTCCGACTCGGTCATCAACACCGTCACGGCCGGCTCCAGCAACGGCGCCATCGGCTACGACGAGTACTCCTACGCCCTGGGCGCCGGCTACCCGGTCGTCGAGCTGGAGAACCAGGCCGGCTACTTCACCAAGCCGACCGACTTCAACGTCGCCGTCGCGCTGCGCGCCGCCGACATCAACATGGACAGTTCGGACCCGCTGAAGTACCTGCTGCAGAAGCTGGACAGGGTGTACGTGAACCCGGACAAGCGCACGTACGCGATGTCGTCCTACTCGTACATGATCCTTCCCGTCGGCAACGACGCGAAGATGAACAGCGAGAAGCGCCAGACCCTGGTCGACTTCATGAAGTACTCGATCTGCACCGGTCAGGCCTCGATGGGCGTCGCCGGCTACTCGCCGCTGCCGATCAACCTGGTGAAGGCGGGCTTCGACCAGCTGAAGAAGCTCAAGGACATCGACCCGGCGGTCACCTTCTCCGCGCAGCCGGTCGACACGTGCAACAACCCGACGTTCAAGGCCGGCGACCCGAACGGCAACCACCTGGCGGACATCGCGCCGAACCCGCCGGACTGCGCGAAGCGCGGCAACGGCCCCTGCACCGGCAACGGCTCCCCGACGGGCAACACCGGCACGGGGACCGGCACGGGCACCGGCAACACCGGCGGCACCGGCACCGGCACCGGCACCGGGACCGGCACGGCGGCGAACCCGTCGGCGTCGGGCTCCGCGCCGGCTGGGGCCGTGATCGACCCCGACACGGGCGAGGTCATCAGCGGCGGCACCGGCGGCGGCGCGGGCGGCGGGGACGTCAACGCCGTCGGCGTCCCGAACGACCTGGCGGCGTTCAAGACGGGCAAGCACATGAAGGTGCTCGGCCCGGCCGCGGCGCTGCTGCTGCTGTTCGTCGTCTTCGGCCCCACCGTCTTCGGCCGCTGGCTGCGCCGCCGCCGGGAGGAGTCGTGAACCGCCGCCGCGTCGCCGCGTTCGTCGTGGTGCTCGTCTGCGCGGGCCTCGTCCTGCCCGCGTCCGGGTTCTCGGCGCCGACGGGCGAGGTCGAGCCCGAGTTCACCGGGTCCAGGACGATGGCCCGCACGCACATCGACGCCGACGGCACGCCCACCACGCTCAAGTCCTACACCGTCACCGCGAAGGTCACCCAGGTCAGCAACCTGCGCAACCGGCAGCAGATCGGGGTGAGCTGGACCGGGGCGCACCCGACGCTCGCCACGTCGAGTAACCCCAACAGCGTGCAGGCGCCGCTGCAGGAGTACCCGGTCGTCGTCATGCAGTGCCGGGGCGCCGACACCCGCGAACGCCCGCTCGACCCGTCGACGTGCTGGACGCAGAGCGTCGAGGAGCGCCGGTACACCGACCCGACGCTGCAGTTCCCGCCGTGGCGGCTGGACCAGTACGAGAGCCCGGCCAACCGGAAGGCGAGCGTCGGCGTGCCGGCGTCGGTGCCGCCGAAGTGCGACCTGTCCGACGTCACGCCACCGTCGCGGTTCGTGCCGTTCGTGGGCCCGGCGCCGCAGAACACCGTCTACTACCCGCTCAACCGGCGGGAGAACGAGTCCTGCGGCCCGGTCCTCGCCCCCGACATGGTCAACGTGGAGGACAAGGACGCCACGCCCAACAACACCACGTACGCGTCGAGCAACAAGGACGGCGCCGGCAGCATCAAGTTCGTGGTCACCACCGACGAGTACAACCAGTCGCTCGGCTGCTCGATGACCGTCGTGTGCACCCTGGTCGTGCTGCCCATCATCGGCATGAGCTGCGACCTGCAGGGCAAGGACCTGCCCGCCGCCGACCGGCCGACGGCCGCCGACGTCCGGCTCTCGGGAGAGAAGTGCAAGAAGAACGGCCGCAAGGGTGTGGGGGAGTTCTACGACAACAACGACCCCGACCAGGTCGACGTCGCGGTGACCGCGAAGTTCTGGTGGAGCGAGTCCAACTGGCGCAACCGGATCACGGTGCCGCTGAGCTTCGGGCCGCCCGGGAACCTGTGCGACCTCGCGGACGCGAGCATCCCCCTGGACCTGTTCGGCTCCGAACTGATGATCCAGGCGACCGACCAGTGGTCGACGGCGTTCTGCACCGACCCGAACCGCTTCAAGTTCCGGCACGTGCGGCTCGGCGAGCCGCAGGCGAAGTCCGCGCTGGTCGCCAGCGGCGCCAAGGCGGCACTGGTCAGCATCCCACCGGAGGAGCCGTATCCGATCCCGACGGTCAGCGCGCCGATCGGGGTCACCGGCTTCGCGATCAGCTACGTCATGGACGACGCGGCCGGCAACGAGTACAAGGACCTCAAGCTCAACGCGCGGCTGCTGGCGAAGATGCTCAGCGAGTCCTACCCGACGAAGAGCGACCTGCGCGGCGCCTACGGCAAGGCGCCGGACACCGACCCGTACAAGGCGATGGCGGGCAACCCGCTGACCGTGTCGCTGGACCCGGAGTTCAAGGCGCTCAACCCGGCCGTCGGTGACGCGTTCGCCAGCGTGCTGAGCTCCTCGGCGCTGCTCGCGCTGTCCGGCAACTCCGACGTCATGTACGCGCTGTCGGCCTACCTCAACGCCGACCCGGAGGCGCGGGCGTTCCTCAACGGCACGCCCGACCCGTGGAAGATGGTGGTGAACCCGCAGTACAAGGGCATCGCGCTGCCGAGGACGAGCTGGCCGCTGCTGGACTCGTTCGTGTCGGAGAACTTCACGCCCTACACCGGCTGCTCGGAGCCGGAGTTCACCGGCGAGCTGGCGCAGATCCCGTATCTGCCGCTGCTGTCCGCGCCGGTGCAGGACATGGGCAACATCGCCCAGCGGGTGCAGTACGCGCTGTCCAACGCGCACGTCAACTGCGTGCTGCTGCGCGGCGACAACGGCCTGCCGATCGGCGTCAACATGGGCGCGATCGGCCGGCAGGAGTACCGCGCCCGCTTCATGCTCGGCGTGACCAGCCTCGCCGACGCGGACTTCTTCCAGCTCAACAAGGCCGCGCTGCAGTCGCACTCGACGGTGCCGGCGGGTGAGCAGTTCACCGGGCGGCAGGGCCGCACCTTCGTCGAGCCGACCGAGGACTCGATGCGGCTGGCGATGAGGTACGCCAAGCAGGACGCCACCTCCAACACGTGGCTGATGCAGTACGACAAGCTGGTCGGCGCCGACGCCGCGGGCGCGTACCCGGGCACCCTGCCCGTCTTCGCCACCGTCCCGACCACGAACATCGGCGCGGAGGAGGGCAGGAAGCTCGCCCAGCTGCTGCGGTTCGCCGCCACCGACGGGCAGATCCAGGGGCTCGGCAACGGGCAGCTGCCGCCCGGCTACCTGCCGCTGACCGCCGCGAACGGGCTGGGCGACCTCGTCGCCTACACGCTGCGCGCGGCCGACGCGGTGCAGGCGCAGGCCGGCACCGTGCCGCTGGTCGGGGGCGGCAACGCGCCCACGACCCCGGCGCCCACCAACGGCGGCACCGGCGGCACGGGCGGCACCGGCACGGGCAGCGGCGCGACCGTGCCCGCCGCCGGCTCGCGCCCGTCCGGCGCCGTGCCGTCCACGTCCGCGTCGGCGCCGCCGGCGGCGGAGCCGCGGGCGTCCGGCTTCACCGCCGGGCTGTCGTCCGCGCTCGCCGCGTGGGCGCTGCCGATCGCCGTGGTGATCTCCCTCGCCGCCCTGCTGATCGGCTCGCTGACCCGCGCCGTGACGTTCGTCGTGACCTGGTGGAAGGCGACATGACCGCTGTAGTGCAACCGAAACCGCGGCACCTCGCCGACGACGATGACGACGACGACCTCGACGATCTGGAGGACCTGCCCGAGCGGGTCCCGCTGACGAAGCTGCCGGTGCCGGCCGCGGTCACGATCGTCTTCCGGTCGCTGCTGACCCTGGCGCTGCTGTCCGGGTGGCTCGTCGCGTACGCGCTCGGCGTCAGCGCCGTGCAGCAGTCCCGCACCCAGGAGCAGCTGTACAACGGCTTCCGGGAGAAGGTGGCCCTGGCGACCGCGCCGATCGGCGGCGAGATCGAGGCCGGCACCGCGGTCGCGTTCATCGAGGCGCCCGGCATCGGCCTGCGCCAGGTCGTCGTCGAGGGCACCTCGTCGGGGGTGATGCGCGACGGTCCCGGGCACCGCCGGGACACCGCCCTGCCCGGCCAGCCCGGCACGTCCGTCATCTACGGGCACGCGGCCTCGTTCGGCGGGCCGTTCCGGCGGATCACCGCGCTGCAGCCCGGCGAGAAGCTCACCGTCACCACCGGTCTCGGCGTCATGCAGTACGAGGTGACCGGCGTCCGCCGGGAGAAGGACCCGCTCCCGGCGCCACTGGCCGCGGGCGGCGCCCGCCTCACCCTGGTGACGGCGGAGGCCGACGGGTGGCGCAGCGGCTGGTCGCCGAACCGGGTCGTGTACGTCGACGCGGTCCTCAAGAGCGGCGACCTCCAGCCGGGACTGCCGGGCCGGCCCGGCTCGGTCCCGGTCGCCGAGAAGGCGATGCAGGCCGACCCGGACGCCCTGGTGCCGCTGGTGTTCTGGCTGCAGCTGTTCCTGTTCGCGGCCCTCGGCCTCACCTGGGCCCGCCAGCGCTGGGGCGGCCTGCAGGCGTGGTTCGTCGGCCTGCCGGTCCTGCTCGCCTGCCTGTGGGGGACCGTGGAGACCCTCTCCCTGTTCCTGCCGAACCTGTCCTGAGCGGTCTGTGCCCGCTGCCCGCACGCACCGCCGAACGCCTCCACGCCCTCAGGCTGACGCTCCGCCGCTGCGCCGCGGCGGGTCCGCGCGGACCCGCCGCACCGCGCCGCGACCCGGTGGCGTCCCGGGCCGGCCGTCGAGGCGGTTGCCGCGCTCCGGTCTGAGCCGGTCTGAGCCGGTCTGAGCCGGTCTGAGCCGGTCTGAGCCGGTCTGAGCCGGTCTGAGCCGGTCTGAGCCGGTCTGAGCCGGTCTGAGCCGGCCTGAGCCGGCTCAGGCCGCGCGGAGCTCCGGTTCGAACGCGCCGGCCCGCAGCGCCGGGTGCGTCTCGAGGCCGAGGTAGCTGCAGGACCCGAAGTGCACCATGGGCGCGCCGCCGAGGGTGATCGTGCGGCCGTCGAGCGTGTGGTCCTGAGCGACGTTGTGCACCAGTCCGCGCCGTACGCCGTCCGAGATGAGCTCGTCGAACGTCCGCAGCATGTCGTCGGCCTTCGCCATGGGGGTCCTTTCCGGCAGTGCTGTCCGACCGGGTTCACGCGGCCGTGTCCGGTCGGGTTCATCGGTGCCTCCGCCGGACCCATGAGGCGTTTCCGGGGTGAGCCGGCACACGCCGGACAAAACAGATGATCGTAGATGCGGTTTCGCCCCGGAGATAGATGCGGCATGATTTCCTGAACGAACGTTTACCGGGGGAGGGCCTGCGCGTGTCCGATCGTGTGCATGTCGCGTTCGAGGAGCAGGCACGACGGACCCCGGACCGGGTCGCGGTGATCGCCGGGCGGGTCAGGCTGCGGTACGCGGACCTCGACGCCCGCGCGAACCGGGTCGCCCGGTGGCTGCGCGGGCGCGGCGTCGGTCGCGGCGACCTCGTCGGGGTGTGTGCCGGCCGCGACGAGCACCTGCTGCCCAAGCTGCTCGGCGTGCTGAAGTCCGGCGCCGCGTACGTCCCGATGGACCCCGCGTACCCGGCGGAGCGACTCGCGTACATCGCCGCCGACGCCGGGACGAAACTCGTCGTCGGCACCCAGGACATCCCCCCGCAGCGCACCGGGAGCCCGGACGTGGAAGGGGACGGCACCGACCCGGCGTACGTCATCTACACGTCCGGCTCGACCGGTCGGCCGAAGGGTGTCGTCGTCGAGCACCGCAACACGATGAACCTGCTGCGCTGGGAGGCGGCCGCGTACACCGCCGAGGAGCTCGGCGGGATGCTCGCCTCCGCGTCGATCTGCTTCGACCCGTCGATCAGCCAGTTGTTCCTGCCGATCGTCACCGGCGGCACCGTGATCCTCGCCGAGAACCTTCTCGCCCTGCCGGCGCTGCCGGCCCGCGACGAGGTGACGACGGTGTACGGGGTGCCGTCCGCGCTCGCCGCCCTGCTCCGCGAGCCGCTGCCGCCGGGCGTGCGGGCGGTGTTCGCCGGCGGTGAGCCGCTGACCCGGGCGCTCGTCGACCGCATCTACGCGAACCCGGGGGTCCGCCGGGTGCTCAACCTGTACGGCCCGACCGAGTGCACCACCACCTGCGCGATCGCCGAGGTCGGCCGCGACGACGAGGGTGAGCCGCCGATCGGCCGCCCGATCGCCGGTGCGGTGCTGGAGGTCCGCGACGCCGCCGGCGCCCGGGTGCCCGACGGTGACCTCGGCGAGCTGTGGATCGGCGGCCCGGTCGTGGCCCGCGGCTACCTGCACATGCGCGACGGCGGGTTCGGCGACGGCTGGTACCGCTCCGGCGACCTCGTCCGCAGCCGCGGTGGCGTGCTGCGCTTCGCCGGCCGCGCCGACGACCAGGTGAAGATCCGCGGCTACCGGGTCGAGCCCGGCGAGGTCGAGGCGGTCCTGGCCCGCCACCCGTCGGTCCGCCGCGCGTGCGTGCTCGCGGCGGACGACCCCGACGGCGGGTCGTACCTGGTCGGGCACGTCGAGGCGACCGGCGTCGACGAGCGGGCCCTGCGCGCCTGGCTGCGCGACCGGGTGCCGGAGCACCTGGTCCCGACCCGGTTCGGCATCACGGAGGGGCTGCCGCTCGGCCCGAACGGCAAGGTCGACCGCGGGGCCCTGCCCCCGCTGCCGGCCCGCCGTGCGACGGGGGCCGGCTATGCGGCGCCGCGCACCCCCGTGGAGGCCAGGCTCGCCGTGATCGTCGGCGACGTCCTGGGCGTCGCGGCGGTGGGCGTCGACGACCACTTCGCCGACCTGGGCGGACACTCCCTCGCCGCGGCCCGCGTCTGCGCCCTCGCCGGCCGCGAGTTCGGCACCACCGTCACCCTCGCCGGGTTCCTGGCCGCGCCGACCGTCGCCGCCCTCGCCGCCCTCGTCGGGCAGGGGGCGGCACCCGTCCACCGCGCGCCGGTCCGGCACGAGGGGGCGACCGGGTATCCGCTGACCCCGACCCAGCGGGAACTCTGGACCTTGCGGCAGGTCAGCCCCGTGCCGGCCGTGACGACGGTGGCGTTCCGGGTCCGGCTCACCGGCCCGGTCGGGACCGTAGCGCTGCGGGAGGCCCTGACCGCGATGGTCGAGCGGCACGAGGTGCTGCGGAGCCGGATCGTGGAGCGCGGCGGCGTCGCGGTGTCGGTCGTCTGCGCGGGCACCGCGGTGCCGGTCGCCGAACACGGTGCCGCCGGGCGGCACGCGTTCGACCTGACGGGCGACGGGCCGCTGCTGCGCGTGGAGTTGGTCCGCCTCGCGCCGGACGTGTCGGAGCTGACCGTCGTCACCGACCACGTGGCGTTCGACGGCTGGTCCACCGGCATCTTCCTCACCGAGCTGGCCGCGGATCTCGCCGCACCCGGTTCGGTGGCGCCACCGCCGGTACAGGTCGGCGACATCGCCCTCATGAGCGGCGGCGACGCCGGCCAGGCGTGGGCGCAGGAGCTGGCGGGCGCGTCACCGCCGAACGAGCTGTTCACCGGCACCGCCGGGTTCCGCGGCGAGCGCCTCACCCGCCGGGTGCCGCCGGACCTCGCCACCGTGCCGTTCGCGGGCTGGCTGACCGCCCTGGGCCTGCTCCTCGCCGGGTACACGGCCCGCGCGGACGTCCTCGTCGGCGCGGTCGTCGCCCGCCGCGCCGCACCCGAGCTCGACTCGGTCATCGGCCCGCTCGTCGACGTCCTCCCGGTCCGGCTGCGCCTCGACCCCGGGGCCACGGTCCGCGACACGATCGCCGCCGCCGCGGCCGCCACGGCGAGCGCGCAGGACCGGCCCCGTCCGTCCACGGAGGACCTGTTCCGGGCGGTCGGCACGCAGCCGCGCGGCGCGATGCTCACGCCGGTGGTGCTGTCCGCGCAGCCCGCCGGCATGCCGGTGCGGGTCGAGCGCGGCGGGGTGTGCCTGGAGCTGCTCGGCGAGCTCGGCTGCGGCGGCGCCCAGAACCCGCTCACCGTCTTCGTCAACGAGACCGCCGCCGGCGTCGAGCTGCAGCTGGAGTACGACCTGGACCTCGTCGACCCGGCGTGGGCGGCCGGGTTCGCCGACCGGCTCCTGCTGGTCCTCGCCGAGGTGACCGCCGACCCGGACCGGCCCCTGTCGCGGGTGCCCCTGGTCACCGCGGCCGAGGCGGCGGAACTCCTGCGGCTCGCCGCCGGCCCGCCACTGCCCGCGTCCGCCCCCGCCACCGTCGTCGACGCCGTCCTGCGGCAGCGCCCGGACGACGTCGCCGTGATCGGCGACGGCGGGCGGATGACGTACCGGCAGCTGTGGGACGCCTCGGCCGCCGTCGCCGCGGTGCTGGTCGCGCAGGGCACGCGCCGCGGTGACGTGGTCGGCGTGTGCCTGCCCCGCGACCACCGGGTCCCCGCGACCCTGCTCGGCGTGTGGCGGGCCGGCGCGGCGTACCTGCCCCTCGAGCCGGAGCTGCCCGCGGAACGCCTCGCGTGGCTCGCCGCCGACGGCGGGGTCACGACCGTCCTGTGCCGCACCGGGACCGCGGCCGTGGCGGGCGGTCTCAACCTCGACCTCGCCGCCGGGCAGACGGCCGACCTGCCGGCGGTCGGCCCTGACGACCTGGCGTACCTGCTGTATACGTCCGGCTCGACCGGTACCCCCAAGGGTGTCGCGGTCTCCCAGGCGGGTCTGGCGTCGCTCACGGAGGCGCTGCGCCTGGAGCCCGGCATCGGGCCGGGGGACAGGATGCTCGCGGTCGCCACGCTGAGCTTCGACACCTCCTGCGCCGAGATCTGGGCCGGCCTCGCCGCCGGCGCCTGCTGCGTCGTCGTCGACCGGGACGCCGCCGTCGACGGGCACCGCCTCGGTGAGCGGATCGCCGCGCACGACGTCACCGTGATGAACGTGCCGCCGACGATGCTGCGGACCCTCCTCGCGTCCGGCTGGACGGGCAAGGGCGACCTGCGGGTCTGGGCCGGTGGCGAGGCCCTCGACGCGGCCCTCGCCGGCGAGCTGCTGGCCGGGGTCGGGCAGGTGTGGAACGTGTACGGCCCGACCGAGGCCACCGTCCTGTCCACCGCCCACCGGGTCCACGACGTGTCCGCGGCGGACGGTGGCGTGCCGATCGGGCATCCGCTGCCGGGGGAGCGGCTCTACGTGATGGACCCCCTGCACCGCCTCGTCCCGCCCGGCGTCACCGGCGAGCTGTGGATCGGCGGCGCCGGACCCGCGCTCGGCTACCACCGCCGGCCGGAGCTGACCGCGGCCGCGTTCGTCGCCGACCCGTTCGTGCCCGGCGGCCGCTGCTACCGCACCGGCGACCTCGTCCACCGGCGACCCGGCGGGGACCTCGTCTTCCGGGGGAGGCGCGACCAGCAGCTGAAGATCCGCGGGTACCGCGTCGAGCCCGGCGAGATCGAGGCCGTGCTGCGCGGTCACCCGGCCGTCGGGCATGCCGTCGTCACCGTGCGCGGTGCCGGCGCGCAGGCGCACCTCGTCGGGTACCTCACCGGGCAGGTCACCGCCGAGGACGCCGCCGCGTACCTGCGGGACCGGCTCCCCGGGCACCTGGTGCCGCACCGCTGGGTGGTCCTCGACGCGCTGCCGGCCCTGCCCAGCGGCAAGGTCGACCTGGCCGCGCTGCCCGATCCCGGCGACGACCGGCCGCACCGGCCGGTCGGGTCGGTGATGGAGGAGCTCGTCGCCGACGTGTGGGCGCAGATCCTCGGCACGGAGCGGATCGGCGCCGGTGACAGCTTCTTCGGCCTCGGCGGGCACTCCCTCGCCGCGACCCGGGTCGCCGGCCGGCTCCGCGACACGCTCGGCTGCGCCGTGCCGGTGCGGCTGCTGTTCGACCACCCGGTCCTCGCCGACTTCGCCGAACACCTGGAACGCCTTGTCATGGACGACATCGTGGCCGCACCCGGCCACAACCATCCGGGGAATGACTATGACCTTGTCTGACCGAGACACCGCCGCCCGGGACACCCTCCGGGAGCTCATGCGGCGGCGGGTCGCCGCCGCCCGCGCCGCCGCCCGGGAAGGGACCGACGCGGAGATCCCGCGCCGGGCCGACCCGTCGGCGCCGCAGCCGCTGTCGCCGTCGCAGCGCCGGCTGTGGTTCAACGCCCAGTTCGAGACCAACACGTCGATCTACCACGTGCCCGCCGTCCTGCGCCTCACCGGCCCGCTCGACGCGGACGCGCTGCTCGCGGCGCTCCGCGACGTCTGCGCCGCCCACGAGGTCCTGCGCAGCGTCATCGTGCCGCCCGGAGCGAACGCGGAACCGGTCGCCGTCGCCCTTGCCGCCGACCGGGTCAAACTGTCCATTGTGGACCTCGCCGGGCAGCAGCTCGCCGGGCACGACGTCGCCGGGCAGGGCCTCGCCGGGACGGACCCCGCCGGAGAGCGCCTGGCCGAGGCGTTACGGGCGGAGGTGCACCGGCCGTTCGACCTGGAGACCGAGCCGCCGGCGCGGGCCGTGCTGTTCCGCGTCGCACCCGACGTGCACGTGCTCGCGCTGACCGTGCACCACATCGCCACCGACGCGTGGTCGCAGGACCTGATGCTCGACGAGCTCGGCCGCCGGTACGCCGCCCGCCTCGGCCTGGCCGCGCCGCCCGCGCCGCCGCGGCTGCAGTACGCCGACGTCACCGAATGGCAGGCCGGCCGGCCCGCCGGCGACCACGTCGGCTGGTGGGTGCGGCGGCTCGCCGGGCTCGCCCCGGCCCTCGCGCTGCCCGTCGACCGGCCCTACCCGGCGGTCGCCGACTGGACCGGCGGCACCGTGCCCGTCACCGTCCCGCCAGCCCTGGCGGCACGGATCCGCGACACCGCCCGCGCCGCGAACGCCACCCCGTTCATGGTGCTGTCGGCGGCCTGGCAGGCGCTGCTCGGGCGGCTCTGCGGCAGCGACGACGTCGCCGTCGGCGTCCCCGAGTCCGGCCGCCACCACCGCGCGACCGAGGACGTCGTCGGCTGCTGCATCAACACCCTCGTCATGCGCACCGACCTGTCCGGCGACCCCACCGGCCGGCAGCTCCTCGACCGGGTCCGCGACAGCACCCTCGAAGCGTTCGCGCACGCCGCCGCGCCCTTCGAAGCGGTCGTCGAGGCCCTCGCACCGCAACGGTCCACGGCGACGACCCCGGTCTTCCAGTCGATGCTGTTCCTCCTCGAGACACCCCAGCGCGACCCGGTCCTGCCCGGCGTCCGCGCCGAACGCCTCGACTCGCCGCTGGACTCGAACAAGTTCGACGTCAGCCTGTCCCTGACCGGCCGCGCCGGCGGGTACGACGGCTGCATCAGCTACCGCAGGGACCTCTTCGACGCCTCGACGGTGCGGCGGTGGGCGCGCTGGCTGCTCACCCTCCTCGACGGCGTCCTCGCCGAACCCGACCTGCCCCTGTCCCGGCTCGACCTGCTCGACGCCGGCGAGCGGGCCGAGCTGCTCGCCCGGGGCACCGGCCCGGACCTGCCCGCAGACGCCTCCGCCACGGTCCTCGACGCGGTCCTCGCCCGGGCCGCCGCCCGCCCCGACGCGGTCGCCGTCGACGCCCGCGACGGCACCCTCAGCTACGCCGGGCTGACCTCCGCCGCCGCCCGGATCGCGACCGCGCTGCGCAGCCACGGCGCGGGGCCCGACGCGCCCGTCGGGATCTGCCTGCCCCGGGAACGGCACCTGCCCGCCGCGCTCCTCGGCGTGTGGCGGGCCGGATCCGCGTACGTGCCCCTCGAGGCCGACCATCCGGTGGAGCGGCTCCGCCACCAGCTCGGCGACAGCGGCGCCCGGGTCGTCCTCGCCGCCGCCGGCACCCTCGACGTGGCGCGCCGCGTCGCCGACGGCACCGGCGCCACCGTCGTCGACCTCCGCGACGCGCTGTCAACGACGGCGGGGGAGCTGCCGGCGGTCGGTGCGGGCGACCTCGCGTACATCATCTACACGTCGGGCTCGACCGGCCGTCCCAAGGGTGTCGAGCTCACCCACGGCAGCCTCGCCGCGTTCACCGCCGCCCACTGCGCGCTGATGCCGGTCACCCCGGGCGACGTGATGCTCGGCCTCACCGCCCTGTCCTTCGACGTCGCCGGCCTGGAACTGTGGACCGGCCTCGGGCAGGGGCTGCGGCTCGCGCTGCTCGACCGGGACGTCGCCGTCGACGGGCACCTCGTCGCGCGGCGGATCGCCGATGCCGGGGTGACCGTGATGACCGCGACGCCGACCACGTTCCGGATGCTCGTCGCCGCCGGCTGGCGGGCGCCGCACGTGCGGGCCGTCGCGATCGGCGAGGCCGTCGACCCGCCCCTCGCCCGGGAGCTCACGGCCCGGCTCGCCGAGTTCTGGAACGGCTACGGCCCCACCGAGACCGCGGTCACGTCCACCATGCACCGCGTCACCCCTCCGGTCGGTGACGCCGTCCCGATCGGCACCCCGATGGCCGGCGAACGGGTGTACGTCATGGACGGCGACGGCCGGCTCGCCCTGCCCGGGACCGTCGGTGAGCTGTGGATCGGCGGTGCCGGCGTCGCCCGCGGCTACCACGGCCGGCCCGACCTGACCGACGCCGCGTTCGTCGCGGATCCGGTGCGGCCCGGGGAACGCTGCTACCGCACCGGTGACCTGGTCCGCTGGTGTACCGGCGGAACCCTCGAATTCCTGGGCCGCCGCGACCATCAGGTGAAGGTGCGCGGCCACCGCATCGAGCTCGGCGAGATCGAGTCCCGCCTGCGGACCGTGCCCGGCGTCGCCGAAGCCGTGGTCGCCGTCCGGTGGGAACCCGGCGGTGACGCGCACCTCGTCGGCTACGTGGTGCCGCAGCCGGGGACGGTCCTGCGGCCACCGGACCTGGAGACCCGGCTGCGGGCCGCGCTGCCCGGGCACATGGTGCCGCGCCGGTGGATGACGCTGCCGGCGTTGCCCGTCAACGGATCCGGCAAGGTCGACCGCGCCGCTCTGCCGGAGCCGGGCGACGACGAGCGGGAGCGGGTCGCGCCGCGCAGCGAGGCGGAGCAGCTCGTCGCCGAGGTGTGGGGCGCCGTCCTGCACCGCGACGACCTGTCCGTGCACGACAACTTCTTCGCCCTCGGCGGGCACTCGCTGTCCGCGACCCTCGTCGTCGGCAGGCTCCGCGACGCCCTCGACCTGCCGGTGCCGGTGCGGCTGCAGTTCGAGCAGCCGGTCCTCGCCGGGTTCGCCGTCGCCCTCGAAGCGCTGCTGCTGGCCGAGGTGACGCAGGCGTGACGGTCACCGACAGTCAGCGGTCGCTGATCCAGCAGCGCCTCGCCGGGGCGCGCCGCGCCGCCGCGGGCGCCGCCGCCGGCATCCCCACCGGCGACCCGGACGCGCCGGCGCCGCTGTCGCCGGCGCAGGCCCGGCTGTGGTTCATGCACCACCTCGAACCGGACAGCGCCGCCTACCACGTGACCGTCGCCGTCCGGCTCACCGGCGACCTCGACGTCGCCGCGCTCACCGCCGCGGTCCGTGACCTGGCCACCCGCCACCACGTGCTGCGCAGCCGGTTCACCGACCACGACGGCGTCCCCGTGGCCGTGCTCGGCGCCGCCGCGGACGTGCCCGTCGAGACCGGGGGATCCCTGGACGCGTTCCGGGAGCGGCCGTTCCGGCTCGCCGAGGAGCCGCCGATGCGGGCGCTCATCCACCGCACCGGCCCCGGCGTGCACGTGCTGCTGCTCGTCGTGCACCACATCGCGTTCGACGCCTGGTCCGTCGGCCTCGCCCTGCGCGACCTCGCCGACCTGTACACCGCCCGGGCCGGGGGACGGCCGGCGCCCGCGGCGCCCGTGGTGCAGTACGCCGACCACGCCCGCTGGCAGACCGGCCGCGAGCCGTCCACAGTGGACCTCGACCGGTGGGTGGAGGGGCTGCGCGGGCTCGCGCCGGTCCTGGACCTGCCGACCGACCGGCCGCGGCCCGCGATCGCCGGCGCGCGGGCCGGGCAGGTCCCGGTGACCGTGCCCGCCGGCCTCACCGCCCGGATCGCGGCCCTCGCCGCCGGGTGCGGCGCCACGCCGTTCATGGTGCTGCTCACCGCCTGGCAGGCGCTGCTCGCCAGGGTCTGCGGCACCGGCGACATCGCCGTCGGGGTGCCCGCGGCGGGCCGGCACCATCCCGACGCCGAACGGATGGTCGGCTGCTTCGTCGGTACGCTCGTCCTGCGCACCGACTGCTCCGGCGACCCCACCGGCCGGGAGCTCCTCGCCAGGGCCCGGGAGACGGCGATCGACGCCCTCGCGCACGCCGAGGTGCCGTTCGAGCGGATCGTGGAGCGGCTGCGGCCGGAGCGGAACCTCGCGACCACCCCGATCTTCCAGGTGCTGCTCAACGTCCTGGAGCAGCAGGACGACCCGGCGTGGCAGCCGCACCTCACCGCCGAGGTGGTGGACCTGCCGATCCGCACCACCAAGTACGACCTCAACCTCGGACTGTCCCGGCACGGCGACGGCTACCGCGGATCGCTCGTGTACCGGACGGAGCTGTTCGACGACGACACCGCCCGGCGACTGGCCGGGTGGTTCCTGGCGCTGCTGACCGGGCTCGCCACCGAACCGGACCGGCCCGTCGGCGAGCTGCCCCTCGAACCCGGCATCCGGCCCGGACCCGGCGGCCCGCGGGCGTCGTACACCCTGGACCGGCCGCTGCACGAGCTGATCTCCCGGCACGCGGTGCTGACCCCGGACGCGCCGGCCGTCGTCGCCGCCGACGGCCGGCTGACCTACGCGGACCTGGACCGGCGCGCCGCGGTCGTCGCCGCGCGGCTCCTGGCGGCCGGGGTGCGGCCCGAGGAGCCCGTCGCCGTCCTCACCGAACGCGGCACCGCCCTGCCGGTCGCGTTGCTCGGCGTGCTGCGGGCCGGTGCGGCCTACCTCCCGATCGACCCCGGCTACCCCGACGGGCGGATCGCGGACATCCTCGACGCCGCCGGGGCCCGGGTCGTGCTCACCGAGGCCGCGTTCGCGCACCGGGTCCCGGGACGGGAGGCGATCGTCGTCGCGGACGTCACCGGTACACCCGCCGCGCCGATATCCGTGCCGATGACCCACCTCGCGTATGTGATCTTCACGTCGGGGTCGACCGGCCGGCCGAAGGGCGTCGCCGTCGAGCACCGGCACATCGCGCACTACCTGCACGCCGCCGCCGACCGGACCGGGCGGCACGCCTCCTACGCGCTCGTGTCCACGCACGCCGCTGACCTCGGCATGACGAACCTGTTCGGGGCGCTGACCACCGGCGGCACCGTGCACCTCGTCGACCGGGAGACCGCCACCGACCCGGACGCCTTCGCCGCCTACCTGGCCGCGCATCCGGTCGACGCGATGAAGCTCGTGCCGAGCCACCTGGAGCTCCTCGCCGCCCACGGCGACCTCGCCGCGCTCCTGCCGCGGAAGCTGCTCGTCCTCGCCGGCGAGCCGTGCCCGTGGGAGCTGATCGACCGCGTCGAACGGGTGCGGCCCTCGCTGGACGTCCAGGTCCACTACGGGCCGACCGAGACCACGGTCTCCGTCTTCGGCTGCGACGTCCGCGAGATCCCCGCCGGCCGCCGCCACGGCAACGCCCCCATCGGGCGGCCGTTCGCGAACGTCGAATGCGTGGTCACCGACCAGGCCGGCCGCCCGGTGCCGGCGGGTGTCCCCGGTGAGCTGCGCATCGGCGGGCCGAGCGTCGCCCGCGGCTACCTGCACGGCCGCGACGACCGGTTCACCGGCGGCTGGTACCGGTCCGGGGACCGGGTCCGGGTCGACGCGCACGGGCTCGTCCACGTCCTCGGCCGCGTCGACGACCAGGTGAAGATCCGCGGCTTCCGGGTCGAGCTCAACGAGGTCGCCACCGCCGTCCG
The DNA here is from genome assembly GCF_040605635.1 of Dactylosporangium sp. NPDC005555. Classification (NCBI taxonomy): domain Bacteria; kingdom Bacillati; phylum Actinomycetota; class Actinomycetes; order Micromonosporales; family Micromonosporaceae; genus Dactylosporangium; species Dactylosporangium sp. NPDC005555. Next base: position 13,360 of record NZ_JBEXDG010000007.1, on the reverse strand, counting down.
CGCCGCCGGCGGCGTCGCCGAGGCCGTCGTCCTGCCCGTCGGCGAGGCGCACACGCGGCGGCTCGCCGCCTGGATCACCCCCGCCTCCGCCGACCCCGCGCAGGTCCGGGCGGCGCTGCGGGAGCGGCTGCCCGACTACATGGTCCCGTCCGCGTTCGTCGTCCTCGACCGGCTGCCGCTGACCGCCAACGGCAAGGTCGACCGGGCCGCCCTCCCCGCACCCGCCCCGCCGGGCGCCGCCACCCGCGTCGCGCCCGGGACACCGGCTCAGGAGCGGGTCGCCGCCGCCTGGACCGAGGTCCTCGACGGCGTGGAGGTCGGGCTCGACGACGACTTCTTCGCCCTCGGCGGCGACTCGTTCAAGGCCGTCCGCGCCGTCCGCGCCATCGACCCGGGGTTGCGGGTCATCGACCTGTTCACCCGCCCCACGGTCCGCGAGCTCGCCGCGTTCCTCGACGGCGGCACCGGATCGGCGGGCATCCTGCACCGGCTCGCCGGTCCCGCCACCGCCACGTTGCAGGTCGTCTGCATCCCGTACGGCGGAGGCTCCGCCGCCGCGTACGGGCCCCTCGCGACCGAGCTCGCGCAGCGGTTGCCGGGCGCCGCGGTCCTCGCCGTGGAGCTGCCCGGGCACGACCCGGCCAGGCCCGGCGAGCCGGCGCTGCCCCTGGCGGAACTCGCCGGCCGGATCGTCGCCGACCTGCCCGCCGGGCCGGTCCTCGTCTACGGGCACTGCGTCGGCTCCGCCGCCGCCACCGAGGTCGCGCTGCGCCTGGAGGCGGAGGGCCGCGACGTCGCCGGGCTCGTCGTCGGCGGCAGCTTCCCCGCCGCCCGCCTCCCCGGCCGGGTCACCGCCTGGCTGCACCGGCGGATCCCGGCGACCTGGTGGACGTCCGATCGGGCGTACCGCGACTTCCTCCGTACCCTCGGCGGCCTCGACGACGAGACCGGCGTCGACACGGACGTGATCCTGCGCGGGCTGCGGCACGACGTCGACGAGGCACAGACCTGGTTCACCCACGAGCTCACCGCCCCCGACCGGCGGCGGCTCCGCGCACCCGTGCTGTGCCTCATCGGCGCCCGGGACCGGTCCACGGAGCTGTACGAGGAGCGGTACACGGAATGGGGCGCGTTCGCCGACCGGGTCGCCCTCGCCGTCCTCCCGCGCGCCGGGCACTACTTCCTCAAACATCAGGCAGCGGCCGCCGCCGGGCACATCGCCGGCGCGGTCCGCGACTGGCGGGCGGGGCGGCCGCCGGCCCCGGTCAGCACCGCCGTCACCGGCGGGCGGGCCCGCCGCGACCTGCGCGACTTCGCCCTCATGGCGGCCGGGCAGACCGCGTCGCTGATCGGCGCGGCGCTCAGCTCGTTCGCCCTCGGCGTGTGGGCCTACCAGCAGCACGGCCGGGTCGCCGACTACGCGCTCGTCACCATGCTGGCGCTGCTGCCCGCGATCGTCGTCCTGCCGCTCGGCGGCGCCGTCGCCGACCGCTTCGACCGCCGGCGCGTCATGCTCGCCTGCAACGGCGCCGGCGCCGCCGTCATGACCGCCGTCGTCGCCCTCCTGACCCTCGGCAGGCTGGAGATCTGGAGCGTCGGGCTCCTCGCGGGCCTGCTGTCCACCATCACCGCGTTCCACCGGCCCGCGTACCTCGCCGCCGTCGCCCAGCTGGTGCCCAAGCCGTACCTGGGCCAGGCGAACGCGGTCGCCGGCCTCGGCCCCGGCATCGGCATGCTCATCGCCCCGCTCGCCGGCGGCGCCCTGATCACCGCGCTCGGCATGCCGTGGGTCGTCGCCGTCGACGTCGTGTCGCTGCTCGCCGGCGTCGGCACGCTCCTCGCCGTGCGCCTGCCCGACCGGCTGTTCCGCCGCCGCGAGGAGACGTTCACCCGCGCCATCGCCGGCGGCTGGCGGTTCCTGACCCGCCGCCGCCCCCTCATGATCATGATCGGGTTCTTCGTCGTGGAGAACTTCCTGGCGATGCTCGCCCTCGCGGTCACCGTCCCGACCGTGTACGGCTTCGGCGGCACCACCGCGGTCAGCGTCGTCACCACGTGCAGCGGCGTCGGCGCGGGCCTCGGCGCCCTCGCCATGCTCCTGTGGGGCGGCGCCGAACGCCGCGCCACCGGCATGGTCGGCTTCGTCATCGGCGTCGGCGCCGGCGCGGCCCTCGTCGGGCTGCGGCCGTCGACCGCGGTCGCCGCCGCCGGCAGCCTCGTCTGGTACGCGTCGCTGACCGTCCTCAACGCGCACTGGCTCGCCATCATCCAGGTCAAGGTCGGCCTGGACCTGCAGGGCCGGGTCCTCGCCACCAACCAGATGCTCGCGGTCGCGATGACCCCGCTCGCGTTCCTGGCCGCCCCGCCCCTCACCGATGCCGTCACCCCCCTCGCGTCGTCCTTGCGCTGGGTCGTGGGCGGCGGCGCGGGCAGGGGCACCGCGCTGATCCTGGTCGCGTGCGGGCTGCTCCTCGTGGTCTGGGGCGCGCTCGGCCTTGCCTACCGCCCCCTGCACCGGATGGAGGACGACCTGCCGGACGCCTCGGCCGGCGCCGAGATCCCGGACACGCTCGACGAGATCCAGGCTCTGGCCCTCGGAAAGGACCTTTCGGACGATCGACCCGGGGTCCGGACGGATCGATGAATTCGGAACCGGCCTGCGCGGCGCCTATCGGGGTGTCGTGCAGGCCGGGCGGTAGGGGCGGTCGCCGAGGTTCGCGGACCACTCCGCCCGGGTGAGGACCCTGCCGGCCGCGCAGATGCGCCGCTCGGCGGCCTGCCCATCGAGGGTCCAGGCGATCAGGCGGCCGTCGTCGCCACCGGAGATCAGCCCGCCGGTGGTGAAGCCGAGGCCGCGGACCCGGGCGGCGTGGCCGCTGAGCCGGGCCACCGGGCGGCGCCCGGCGACGTCCCAGACGATGACGGTCCGGTCGTCGCCGGCGGACGCGAGGAGCCGCCCGTCCCGGCTGAACGCGACCACCTGCACGGGTGCGGTGTGCCCGGCGAGCTCGGCGACCTGCTGCCCGGTGGCCGCGTCCCACAGCTTCACGGTCCGGCTGTCGCCGGCGGTGGCGTAGCGCGAGCCGTCGGGGGTGACGGCGATCGACTGCACCGCCCGCTGGCCGGTGTTGAACCGGGCGAGCTGCTCGCCGGTGGCCGCGTCCCACGTGTTGACGTAGCCGCCGACGCTCGCGCCGAGCAGCCGCCGCCCGTCGGGGGTGAAGGCGAGGGAGGTGACGATGCGGCTCGGGAACTTCGCCGTCACGTCCACCGGCCGCTCCGGTTGCCGCACGTCCCACACGACCGGCGCGAACGTGGCGGTGGCGAGCAGCCCGCCGTCGGGGGCGAACGCGACGTCGGTCGTCGGGCCGGCGGGCCGGGCCGCGAACGGTGGTGCGGCGTGCCCGCCGCCGGCGACGTCCCAGACGGTGACGACGCTGGTCCGGGTCACCGCCGCGAGCCGCCGGCCGGTCGGGTCGAAGGCGACGGCGGCGACCTCGTCGGGGTGCCCGGCGAGCGCGGCGAGGGGCCGGCCGTCGGCGTGCCAGAGCCGGACCACGCCGTCGCCGCCGGCCGCCGCGACCGTGCCGCCGTCGGGGCTGACGGCGAGGTCCCGGACGGGTGCGGTGGCGCCGCCGAACGCGGCGGCGGTCAGGTCCCGCACGACGATGACGCCGTTGAACCCGGCGGACGCGAGCATCGTCCCGTCGGCGCTCAACGCCACCGACACGGTTTCGGTGCGGCCCCGGTCCTGGAACGTGCGCAGCGGCAGGCGGGTGCCGAGGTCCCAGACGGTGACGGCGCCGTTCTCGTCGGCGACGGCGAGCCGGCCGGCCGAAGGGGCGGAGATCGTCCACGCGGTGCGGCCGTCGGCGGGCAGCGGCGGCAGTGGTTTCGGGGTGCCGCCGGCGACGTCCCAGAGGCGCACGCCGTCGGTCTCGGCGGAGCCGGCCAGGACGGTGCCGGTCGTGGCGAAGGCGAGCTGGGCGACGGGCCCGCCCGGCAGGTCGACCGCGACGGGTGTGCCGTCGAGGTCCCAGAGCCGGCCGGTGCCGTCGGTCGCGGCGAGCCACCGTCCGTCGGCGCTGAAGCTGAGCGACGCCACCCCCGCCGACCGTCCACCGAGGACGGTGCGTTGTGCGGTGCGCAGGTCGTGGACGGCGATGCCGCCCGGCACGCCGACCGCCACCCGGCCGCCGTCGGGGCTGAACGCGAGCGCGGAGGTCATCCCCTCCTCGCCGAACCTGGCCACCTCCTGCCGGGTCGAGGTGTCCCAGACGGCGACGGATCCGCCGGTACCGTCGAAGCCCGCCGTCGCGAGCCTGGACCCGTCGGCGTTGAAGGCGATCCCCGCGGCCCGCGCCGAATGCCCGGCCAGGGTCGCGACGCGTTGCCCGGCGACGGGATCCCAGAGCCCGATGGTGCCGTCGTTGGCGGACGCGGCGAGCAGCGGCCGGGTGGGGGCGAAGGCGACGGCGGCGATGGGCGGGCCGCCGGTGTTGAGCTCGGTCCGGCGGGGTGCGGCGGCGGCGCTGAGCACGCTGCCCCGGGTCTCCACGTCCGGGTGCAGCCGCGCCGCCTCGACGGCGAGGAGCCCGGCGAGCTCGGGGTCGGTGTCCAGCAGCGACCGGGCCCGCAGCGCCAGCTCCCCGGCCAGCGCCGCCGCCTCGTGCCGCCGGGCGTCCTGCCGTTGCCGCACGGCGATGCCACCGCCGAGCAGTGCGAGGACCAGCAGCGCCGCGACCCCGGCGACGAGCCGGCGCAGCAGCCCGGCCCTGCTCCGGGCGGTGCGCTGCTCGGCCTCGGCCCACACGTTGCTGGCGCGCAGGAACTGCTGCTCGAGGCGGTTCAGTTCGCCGGCCCGGTCCTCGGCGAGCCCGCGGGCGGCGACGAGCTGCGCCCCGCGGTAGAGGGCCCCGGTGTCGCCTGCCAGCGCCGACCAGGTCTGTGCGGCGTCCGTCAGCCGCCGGTGCACGGCCAGGTCGGCGCGATCGTCGGTGAGCCAGCGGTGCAGCCGGGGCCAGCCCCGGATGAGCGCTTCGTGGGCGACCTCGACGGTGCCGTCGCCGAGGACCACCAGCCGGGCTTCGGCGAGGTCCTGCAGGACCCGGCCGGTGACCGCCTCCTCGGCGATCCCTTCCAGCTCGTCCCGGCCGATCCGCCGCCGGGTGTCCTCGGTGCCGTCGCCGAGCGCGGTCAGCCGCACGAAGATCCGCCGGGCGGCGCGCCGTTCGGTGTCGTCGAAGGCGGCGTGGACCCGCTCGGCGGTCTGCGCGATCGCGCCGTGGACGCCGCCGCTCGCCTGGTATTCCCGCAGCGTCAACGCCGGCCCGGTGCGCCGCTGCCAGGTGGCCAGCAGCGCGTGCGACAGCAGCGGCAGCGTGCCCGGCTCGTCGCCGACGTCGGCGAGGACCGTCGCGAGGAGGTCCGGGTCGACGGTCAGCCCGGCCCGCGCCGCCGGCCGGGTCACGATCTCGCGCAGGTCCGCGCCGCCGACGGGCCCGACGAGGACGGTGCCCTCGTCGCCGAGCGCGGCGAGGAGGCCGGCGTGCTGGGCGAGGTGGCCGAGGAAGTCGGCGCGCAGCCCGAGCACGACCGTGGTCCGCCGGTCCGGCCCGTGGCTCACGTCGAGGAGCGTGTCGACGAACGCCCGCCGGGCGTCGCGGTCGGTGCAGGTGGTGTACAGCTCCTCGAACTGGTCGACGACGAGCAGCGCCCGCGCGCCGGGCGGCCCGGCGGTGAGCGCGCCCCGGATGGCGGCGTCGGCCGCGGCCGGGTCCCGGTCGAGGTCGTCGCGGAGCCGGTGCCGGTCGGCGCCGGACAGCTTCGCGACCTCGCCGGACAACGCGTCGAGGGGCTGCGCGCCGGGGGTGAGCAGCATCGTCCGCCACCCCGGGTCGTCGGTGAGGGCCCCGATGAGCCCGGCGCCGAGCAGCGACGACTTGCCGCTGCCGGACGCCCCGAGGACCGCGACGAGCGGCGCCCGGCGCACCTTGGCGAGGAGGCGGTCGGCGAGCGCGTCCCGGCCGAAGAACCAGCCGGCCTCCTCCGCCCGGTACGCGGTGAGCCCGAGGTACGGCACCGGTCCGGTGGGCGCTTCGGCGGGCGCCGCGGTCCGGGCGAGGGCCTCCTCGGCCGCGCCCCAGCGGGCCGCCCATTCCCCGGCGTCCCCGCCGCACGCGACGGCGTAGGCGACGGTGACGTCCCGTGACGGCAGCCGGTCGCCTTTCGCCGCCTCGGCGAGGGTGCTCGCGGAGAAGTGCGCCCGCCGCGCCAGGACCCGGTAGCCGGGGCTGCCCGCCTGCTCCCGCAGCTGCCGCAACTGCCACGCGAGCCGCTGCACCGGTCCCGCCTGCGGATCGACGGGCTTCTCCGGCCGCCCCACGGTCACCCCATCACTGCTTGCTCGTCGATTGTCCGGCGTTGTTTGTCCGGCGCCGCACAACCTACCGGTCAACCCGCCGGTGGCCCAGCGTGGTCTTTCACGGAAGAGAGGAAACCCGACCGGACGCGCGGCACCGCACCGCCATCGCGCACATGGCCTGGGGGTGGCCCCGATGGCGGCCCGGCGGTCCCGGCCGGGCAACGCCCCGGTTCCCGCGGGACCGGCGTTCGCGGTGCCGGCGTCCGGTCGTCCGTCCGGCCACCGGGCTGAACGGGGGGAGCCGCCGCCGGCGTGGGCGCCGGCGGCGGCTCCAGCAGCCCGGTGGCCGGGTAGGGCACGCGGGTCGCCGCGGTGCCCCGGGCGCGGCAACCCGCGATCAGCCGGATGCCGGGCGCGGTGGAATACTGCGTCGATGGGTCGCACTGTGGTGGTCACCGGGGCGAGTTCCGGCGTGGGGTTGGCGGCGGCGGAGCGGTTCGCCGCGCAGGGCGACCAGGTGGTGGTCGTCGGGCGGACCGAGGAGCGCCTCGACGCGGCGGTGGAGCGGGTGCGGGCCGCCGGCGGTGGCCGTGAGCCGGGCAGGTTCCGGGCCGACTTCGAGCGGCTCGCCGAGGTGCGCGACCTCGCCGGATACCTCGCGGACACGTATCCGGCGATCGACGTGCTGGCGAGCAACGCCGGCGGCATGATCGGCGGATACCGGCGGACGGTGGACGGCTATGAGGCGACGGTCCAGGGCAACCACCTCGCCCCGTTCCTGCTCACCGGCCTCCTGCGGGATCGGCTCAAGCGGGTGGTGTCCACCGCGTCGCGGGTGCACACCCAGGGCCGGCCGGACCCGGACGACTTCACCGGCGACCCGGGCGCGTACCGGTGGGGCCGGGCGTACGGGGCCGCGAAGTCCGCCAACATCCTGTTCGCCGCGGAGGCCGCCCGCCGCTGGCCGGACGTCACCAGCGTCTCGTTCCACCCGGGCGTCGTGCGGACGAACTTCGGTGAGGGACCGGTCCGGCTCGTCTACCGGTTCGCGCCGTTCCTGACCACCCCGCAGAAGGCCGGCGCGCTGCTGGTCTGGCTCGCCACGGTGCCGGCGGCGGAGCTGACCAACGGCGGCTACTACGTCGGTCACAAGCTAACCAGGCCCGCGCCGCACGCCGCCGACCCGGCGGCGGCCGCCAGGCTCTGGGACGCGAGCGCCGCCGCCGTGGGTCTGTGAGGGAGACCCGCGACGCATCACCGGTCGCGGGAGCGCAGGAGCCGTTCCACCCGGTCGAGGGACCCGTGCATGTTGACCTCAGTCGTCAGGTCGTGCGCCTCGGGGATCGTCAGCCAGCGCAGCAGCGCCGCCGGGTTCTCCGGCCGGGCCTCGTCCGGGGTGCCGGTCGCCAGCACGTACCGGACGTCGGCGTGCTCGTGGGCGGGCTCGCGGTCGTTGGCGGTCACCGGCACCACGACGACGTGCAGGATCGCGGGGTCCGGCCACGGGGCCAGGTCGCGCAGGCCGGTCTCCTCGGCCGCCTCGCGCAGCGCGGTCACGAGGGGGTCGTCCTCGCCGGGGTCGACGTGGCCGCCGACGTGCAGCCACGCGGACTGGCGCACGTGCCAGCGCAGCAGGACCCGCCCGGACGGCGGGTGCACGACGAGGGCGGAGCCGGTGATGTGCAGCGGGACGGTGCGGCCGAACGCGTCGGCGGCGGTGCGCAGCGCGCGGACCCGGCCGAGGTCCGACGCCTCCTCGGCGTCGCCGGGCCGGTACTGCTCGAGCTCGGTGAAGATGGACACGAGACAGCAATCTACGTCGGACGGGGCACGGCCGTGACGCCGTGCCCCCGAAGTCGTGCGAATGTGCGGGTCGTGCCGGTCATGCGGGTCGTGCGGGTCGTGCGGGTCGTGCGGGTCAGAAGACCTTGCGGGCCGGGCCGAGGCGCAGCAGGACGGTCTCGCCGGTGGCGTCCTGGACGCCGTCGTTGTCGGTGATCGCGTAGACCTGGCCGTCGCCGCCGATGGTCAGGCCCTCGAGCTTCTCCTGGGTCCAGCCGTTGTCGGCGCGCAGCGCCGGCAGCACGTCGACCGCGAGGCGCTTGCGCAGCACCGGCAGCGTGCCCGCGGCCGGGTCCCGCCCCGGGACGGTCACCGTGTAGATCCGCTTGATCCTCGCGTTCGGGCCGTTGAGCTTGTCCCGCTCGATGACCGCGAGGGTGCGCTCGTCGACGGCGACGATCTCGGACAGGCCGATCCAGTCACCGGCCGTCGTCGTGGTCTCCAGCTGGTAGCCGAACCACGTCCAGGCCTTGCCGGCGACGTCGTACCGGCCGATGCGCACGATACCCTTCGGGTCGGTGCTCAGCTCCCGCTGCAGGGCGACCCAGACGTGCTCGCCGGCGCGGTCGGTGGTCGCCGAGACACCCTCGATGCCCTGCTTGGCGAGGCCCGCGGCGACCGCCGCCGGCAGCGGCACGGTCTCCACCGTGCGGCCCGCGGCGTCGAGGCGGACGAGCTTGTTGCCCTCGCCGGTGGCGCCCTCCACCCCGAGCCAGAAACCGCCCTGCGGCCGGGCGGAGATGCCCTCGGCGTCGTAGCCGACGGGGGCGCCGGCCGCGTCGGTGACCGTCAGCTCAGCGGTGATCCGGGCCGGCGTGTCGCGGGTGTCGAGGGTGAGGATCCGGGTCGGCGTGTAGGCCGCGTCCGTCACCGTGTACAGCTTCGACGGCTTGCCGGGCACCGGGGACAGCGCGCCGAGCGCGCCCCAGCCGATGCCGCCGGGGCTGGTCACGGTCGGGAAGCCGGGCTTGTCGCGGCCCAGCTCGAAGAGCGACACGGTGGAGCGGACGTTGACCGACGCGTCGTCCTCCTCGCTGGAGACGGCGAGGATGCCGCGCGACGGGATCGGCAGCAGCCCCTCGGGCCCGTTGGTCGTCGGCAGGATCTGCTTGAAGACCGGCCGGACCGGGTCGCTCAGGTCGTAGACGGCGACGAAGTTGCTGCGCTCCGAGCCGACGAACGCGTAGCGGGTGCCGCGGAACGTCGCGATGGCGAGCCCCTCCGGCTCGGTGCCCTTCTTGCCCGCGCGGTCCTCGTTGTGCAGCCCGTACGTGACGGCGAGCCGCTCGAACGTGTTGCCGGCGTCCCAGACGACCCGGCCGGTCCACGTGTCGAAGACCGTCCAGCCGCGGGTGCCGCCCTTCCAGTCGCCCTCGTTGGCGGTGGCGACGTACCGGTCGTCGACCCAGCCGACCGCGTCGGGCTCGCGCGGCTTGCCGGTGATCTGCCCGCTGAGGTCGATCCTGCCGTCGTCGGCGACGTCGATGCCCGTGACCGTGGCGGTGCCGGCGCTGAACGCCTTCACCAGCCGGCCGGTGCGCAGGTCGATGACGACCAGGCCGTTGTTCTCCTGCAGCGTCACGACCGCCTGGTCGCGGGAGTTGATCGAGACGTACTCCGGCTCCGGGTCCTCGGGCGCGGTGATCCCGGCGGCGGCGAGCACGTCCGCCGGCAGCGCCACCCTGCGCACCGACCACCGGGCCGGGTCGTCGGCCGGCAGGTCGACGATCTGCACGTACCCGCCGGGCGCCTGCGGCAGGTCCCCGTCGTTCACGTCCTCGTCGCGCTCGTTCTCGATGGCGATCGCCGCGTACCGCTTGGTCCTGCTGAGCGCGATCGAGTCGGGCTGCCCGCCGAGGTCGATGGCGCGCACGACCTTGCGGTCGGCGATCCGGACCACCTGCAGCACCCCGGACGGATCGGTGAAGCTCGCGCTGGTGTCGACGACGACGAGGGCGTACCCGCCGCGGACGGTCACCGACGTCGGCTCCCCGGCCACCGCGAGGGTGCCGAGACCCTTCGGCCGGTGCTCGTCGGCGATGTCGAGGAACCCGATCCGCTTGGCGAGCGCGTCGGTGTAGATCAGCGTCCGCCCGTCGTCGGTGACGGCGGAGATCTCGGCCGCGGTCGCTGCGGCGGCGTCCTCGCCGGCCGGCCGGTTCTGGAAGACGGGATACGTGGCCTGCCGGCTCCACGCGTCGGAACGGTTCGGGTGTGCGTCTGCGACGGTGCCGGGAACCAGCCCGGCGGCGGTCACCGCCAGCGTCACGAGCGCAGCGGAAATCTTGCGTTGGGACATGCGCCATGACGCTCGCAGGCCCCGGCGACGCCCACCGGTCGCCCGGGTGAACGCCCGGTGATCGCCGCCGTACCACCGGCCCGGCGGCGTGGCCGCACCCGTCGGTCCGGCGGGCGGCCCGGTGGGAGCACGCCGCCGGGCACGTCCGCGGGCCGGCGCGCACCGCGCGGGACGGCATCGCCGAGCACCTCGCGAAACGCAGGAACGGCGCCCGCCCCGCCCTCGCCGCGCTGGAGCTGGTGCGCGCCGACGCGGCCGGGGGCGGCCCGCTCACGTTCGAGCGCCTCGAGGCGTGGCAGCGGGAGGTGCTCGCCGTGGCCACGGCGCCGTTCCGCACGACCTCCGCCTGGGCGAGGGCCGGCAGGGAGCGGTACGCGTACCGCGACGAGCTGCCGGCGGCGTTCGAGGCGTGTCTCGCCGAGGCCACCGACCCGGCGTCCACGCACGCAGGGCCCGGATGACCTGGACGCCGTCGATGCCGGGCAGGCCGAGGTCGAGCACGACGACGTCCGGGTGCTCGGTCTCCACGGCGGTGATGGCCTGGGCACCGTCGGCGGCGGTGACGACGTCGTAGTGCCGGGCCTGCAGGTTGATCCGCAGGGCGCGCACGATCTGGGGTTCGTCGTCGATGATGAGGACGCGGGTCATGTGCTGCCTTCCGCCGTGCCGGGAGCGTGCGTGAACTCGTCCAGGCGTTTCAGCAGTGCCGGGTCGGCCTGCTCGTCGGGGGGCGGGGGACCCCGGTGCGTGTCGGGTTCGGCGGTGCGCAGGGTGAGGGTCATGGTGAGGCCGCCGCCGGGGGTGTTCTCGGGTTGGAGGTGGCCGTTCATGGCTTGGGCGAGGCCGCGGGCGAGGGCGAGGCCGAGGCCGACGCCGGTGGTGTTGTCGTGGTCGCCGAGGCGTTGGAAGGGTTGGAAGATGCGGTCCTGGTCGGTGGTTGGGACGCCGGGGCCGTGGTCGATGACGCGGATTTCGACGTGGCCGGCGTGTTCGCTGGCGGTGATGAGTGGTGGTTGTCCGGTGGGGCTGTGGCGGAGGGCGTTGGCGAGGATGTTGACGAGGATGCGTTCGAGCAGGGCCGGGTCGGCGTATACGTCCGGCAGCTCCTCCGGGATGTTGAGCCGCACACCGTCGGCGGGGGTGCCGAGTTCGTCGATGCTGCGGGGGATGGCGTCGGCGATGCTGGTTGGTTGTGGGTGCATGCCGAGTGCGCCGGCTTGGAGGCGGCTCATGTCGAGGAGGTTTTCGACGAGCCGGTTGAGTCTGTCGAGGGATTCTTCGGCGGTGGCGAGGAGTTCGTCGTGGTCTTCGGCGGAGAATTCGACGTCGTGGCTGCGGAGGCTGCCGACGGCGGCTTTGGCGGAGGCGAGTGGGGTGCGTAGGTCGTGGCTGACGGCGGACAGCAGCGCGGTGCGGACCTTGTCGATCTCGGCGAGGTTCCCGGCTTCGGCGGCTTGTTCGGTGAGTCGTTGCTGGCGCAGTGCGATGGCGGCGTGCGCGGCGAACGCCTCGATGAGGCGCCGGTCGGCGGCGGCGAGGGTGGGGCCGCGCAGGGCGAGGGTCAGTTCGTCGTCGATCGGCACTTCGGTGTCGCCGTCGGTGGGTGAGGTGCACGGTGGGTCGCCGACGTTCGCGGCGACCTGCCACGCGCCGGTGTCGCCGGGTGGGTCGGTGTGTTGCAGGAGGGTGACGGTGGTGAGCCCGAACGATTCACGGACGCGTTCGAGGAGGGCAGGGAGTGGCCGGTCGCCGTGCAGGACGCTGCCGGCGAGGGTGGACAGGGTCTGCGCCTCGGCGCGGGCCTGTGCTGCCTCCCTGGTCCGGCGGGCGGCGAGGTCGACGACGGTGGACACCGCGACAGCGACGAGGACGAACGCCAGCAACGCGAACAGGTTCTCCCGTTCGGCGACGGTGAAGAGGTGCAGCGGTGGGGTGAAGTAGTAGTTGAGGAGCAGGAAGCTGCTGACGGCGGCGAGCAGCGCGGGCCAGAGGCCGCCGGTGAGGGCGACGGCGACGGTCAGCATGAGGAAGGCGAGGATGTCGCTGGGTAGGGAGATGTCGGCTTGGACGGCGGTGAGGCCGGCGGTCAGCAGCGGCAGCCCGAGCACGGCGAGAGCGACACCGGCGAGGCGCCGGCGGAGGGTGAGTCCGCCGCCGGTGTTGAGGCGGAGGCGGCCGCGTCTGGCTTGTTCGTGGGTGACGAGGTGGACGTCGATGGTGCCGGATTCGGCGGTGGTGGTGACGCCGACGCCGGGGGAGAGGATCTGGGCGAGGCGGTGGCGTCGGCTGGCGCCGAGGACGAGTTGGGTGGCGTTGACGCCGCGGGCGAAGTCGAGGAGTGCGGTGGGGATGTTGTTGCCGACGACCTGGTGGTAGGTGCCGCCGAGGGTTTCGGTGAGGATGCGTTGGCGGGCGAGGTTGGCGGGGTCGGCGCCGGCGAGTCCGTCGCCGCGGATGATGTGGACGGCGAGGAGGTCGGTGGCTTTGGTGCGGGCGGCGATGCGGGCGGCGCGCCGGATGAGGGTGTCTCCCTCTGGGCCGCCGGTGAGGGCGACGACGACGCGTTCGCGGGTTTCCCAGGTGGTGTTGATGTGGTGTTGGGTGCGGTAGTGGTCGAGTTGGTCGTCGACTTTGTCGGCGAGCCAGAGGAGGGCGAGTTCGCGGAGGGCGGTGAGGTTGCCGACGCGGAAGTAATTGCCGAGGGCGGCGGTGATGTTGGCTGGTTGGTAGATGTTGCCGTGGGCCATGCGGCGGCGGAGCGCTTCGGGGGTCATGTCGACGAGTTCGATTTGTTCGGCGTGACGGACGGCGGCGTCGGGGATGGTTTCGCGTTGGGGGATGCCGGTGATCTGTTC